>JAUVUS010000345.1 GCA_030600865.1 Bacteroidales bacterium
CGAAATAGATAAATTCTTAGGACCCGGGGAAATTGTAAAAATAACATCTGATGGTCATAAACGATTAAGAAAGCCAGATGAAAAATTGCAGATTTGTTCTTTTCTGTGGGTTTATTATGGATATCCACCTTCATTTTATGAAAATATAAATGTAGATGAAACACGCTACTGTTGTGGTGCCGAATTAGCAAAAAAAGATCAGGTAGAAGCAGATTTTATTGCCGGCATTCCCGATTCCGGAATAGGACATGCTATGGGTTATAGCAATGAAAAAAGGATTCCTCTTAAACGCCCTTATTCAAAATATACACCAACATGGCCAAGAAGTTTTATGCCTCAAAGTCAGAACATGAGCGATTTAGTTGCAAAAATGAAACTAATTCCAAATAGTTCTCTTATAAAAGATAAACGTGGTATTTTTCTTGACGATTCGATAGTACGTGGCACTCAACTTAAAGATAATGTAAAGGATTTACACGAAGCAGGTATAAAAGAAGTTCATATGCGTATTGCTTGTCCTCCTTTAACATTTCCGTGTGAATTCCTGAATTTCAGTCGTTCCAGATCAAACCTTGACCTTGCAACACATAAAGCAGTAAAACAACTTGAGGGAAAAGAAAATGTAGATATGAAGGAGTATTCTGATACCAATAATGGTAAATATGAAGCCATGGTTGAACAAATCAGAAAAAACCTTGATCTTACAAGTTTAAAATTTCAAAAACTTGAAGACCTGGTAAAAGCTATCGGGCTGCCAAAAGAAAAACTCTGCACCCACTGTTGGGACGGATCGGGTTATTTTGAATAAAACATTAAAGAGAAGGTTTAATTAGCATTTGTTTGGGTTTTAATATAAGAATTTTAACCGATTCTTTATAAATTTGATTATTTCATCAAAACATACTAACTTAATCAAGTCAAAAACGTTACAATTGATGATTAGAATTTAAATACACTCTCATGTATAAAAATTTTCGACTTCTTTTAATTTTCATCCTAATAAACAGCACATTACATGCTCAAGACTGGAATGAGATTTACTATCTTGAAGATGAGGCTCAATATCTTCTTGAAGAAAAAAAATACGAAAAAGCTATAGATATATACAACAGAATGATAAGAGAGGTACCTGAACACTCGCTTGCTAAATATAAGATTGGTCAGTTATACCTCCTTACAGACGATCAAAAAGATCGTGCGATAGTATACTTAGAAGAAGCATCTCAAAATATTGCTTTAGATTTTAATGAAAAATCCTTACGCGAAATAAGAACTCCGGTTGATGTATTGCTTTATCTTGGCGAAGCATACCAGATAGCAAACAAAATTGATAAAGCAATAGTAGCGTACAACAAATTTAAAGATTCAATTAATGCCGACAACGAACTTTATCCTGTTGTTGTTCAACGCTTAAAGACATGCGAAAATGCTAAGATTGCTATAAACAATCCTTTGAGAGTTTCAAAGAAAAATATTGGAGAACCGGTCAATAACGATGATTCAAATTTTGGCGCTGTTGTTTCCGGAGATGGGAATACCATAATTTATACTTCATACACAAGAAATTATTTAGATAATTATTACTCTGTAAGGAAAAACGGTGTATGGGGCACACCTAAACGAATTAGTGAAAAACTTAGTGGCAAATACTATTTAAAAACTGCCAGTTTATCATACGATGGAAAAGAACTATATCTGGTTACTGATGATCCCGAAGAAAATACCCTCTTTGTTTGTTATAAGGAAGGTAGCAACTGGATAGAAGCAGAGAAACTTCCCAAGACAATAAATGGTAAAAAAAGCAACGAAACTCATGCATGTATCTCGAAAGATGGAAAAACTCTTTATTTTACAAGTGACAGAGAAGGTGGTTTAGGTGGAATGGATATTTATAAATCTACAAAAAATGCAAAAGGCAGTTGGGGTGAAGCAGAAAATATGGGGCCGGCAATAAATACCAAGTTTGATGAAGAAACACCGTTCGTTACAATGGATGATAAATATTTATTTTTCAGCTCACAAGGACATAGCAGCATTGGTGGTTTTGATATTTTTTATATATATTTAGGAAGCAAATCAATGGCTATAAATTTGGGTTATCCGGCAAATACAACTGGCGATGATTTGTTTTTTGTGCCAGATAATTCATTAACATCAGGATACATTTCACAATATGATAATACTTCGGTTGGGAAAAAAGACATTTATTATGTTTCCATTTTACCAAAAATAAATTTTGCGGGTAATATTAAGAATGAAACAAGTGGGGAAAAAATAACCGATTCCGGTTTTGATATCTCGATAATTGAAACCAACACAAATAATATTGTTAAGTCAATTAATACCAATAACGGGCAGTTTGAATTTGAAATTAATCCGGGGAATTATACCATTGCAATTAATAATAAAGATTATGACCCTTTTACCAGCGAATTTAATATCCCTGATAATTATTCTGAAAGAACTTATTCTTTTGAAGCTCTTTTAAATCCAATAGTTGTTGAACAAGAAGAATTAGTTGCAGAAATAATTGAACCGCCAGAAGTTGAAGTTGTTCCAGTGGTTACACCAACAGCAGAAGAAATAATACCGGAAGAACCAAAAGAAGAAAAAATTGTTGCTCCTCCTGTTAAGGAAGAAATACCTGAACCCATTGTTGAAGAAAAGGCACCGGAAAAAGAAATAGTAAAATATGTTCCTAGTACATCTGTAAGCTCTGGAGTAAAAACATATTCGGTTCAGTTAATGGCTTTAATAAATCCCGTTGAGGTTGATTATTTTAAGGATGTTGATAATGTAAAGTTAACAAAATACCCAGATGGATATTATAGGTACACTGTTGGAAATACCAGTTCGTATTCCGAAGCTAAAGAATTAATGGCCAAGATTCATGAAGTTGGTTATAAAGATGCTTTTATCAGGGTGAATGAATCTGCTCCTAAATATACAATCCAAATTATGGCTTTAATAATTCCTGTTAAACCGGATTATTTTAAAGATTTATCCTCGGTTGTCGTTACCAAAGGTTCAGGCGATTATTTCAGATACACCATTGGTTCATATAGCTCATACGAAAAGGCAAAACAAGAATTAGCCAACTTAAAATCTATAGGTTACAACCAGGCCTTTATTAAAAAGAACTAGCAATTAACTAAAGAAGAGCAGATTGTTTCTGCTCTTTTCAATATTATACCAATTCTTCTTCAAAATATCGATAATGTGGTGCTTTAAAGTTTAGAATGGTTAATGCCGTTATATATTCAATCCATATTTGTTTTTTACAAATATGACATTTTGAATAATAAACGGTATTATTCGTATCTAAGCGAATTTGCAGGATTTTGTAATGCAGCTTTATAAACTCTCCAGATTATTGTAATTAATGATATAGTAAATATAACCAGAACAGGTAAAGCAAAACTCAATATATTTGGATTCATGTGCTTTGCCCAAACACTATCCATTAACATTTTTGACATATAATATCCACCGACACATCCAAATACCGATGAAATTATAATTAACAGAGTAAATGGCCTGGTAATTATTATCATAATCTTCTTTACAGATGCTCCATGCACTTTCCTTACTCCCATTTCTTTAGTTCTGTTCAGAACACTCAAACTCACAAGAGTATATAATCCTATGGCAGACAAGAATAATGCACAAATTGCCAGAAAAACAAACATGATCTTAACATTCTTATTTACTTGTTTAGATTCTGCTAATAATTCCTCCTGAAATTCGCCTTCGTATGGGTAGTTGGGAACAAGTTCTGCCCACTC
>JAUVUS010000232.1 GCA_030600865.1 Bacteroidales bacterium
CGGAATAGTTAATTCTTTTGCAACCTTTTCAGCCAGTTTAGCAGGGATTTTTTCAAGAACAATTGCGAAGCAACCTGCATCTTGTAAAATATGAGCATCTTTTATTAACTTATTTGCTTCTTCTTCTTCTCTTGCCCTAACTACATAAGTACCAAATTTATGAATCGACTGAGGTGTTAAACCCAAATGTCCCATAACAGGAATTCCCGCAGATAAAATTCTTTCCACAGATTCAATGATTTCCTGTCCTCCTTCAATTTTAACAGCCTGACTGCCCGTTTCCTTCATTATACGAATAGCACTTGTCAATGCTTCTTTCGAATTTCCCTGGTATGATCCAAAAGGTAAATCAACAACAACTAATGCTCTACTTACTCCACGAACAACAGATTTAGCATGATAGATCATTTCATCCATTGTAATAGGTAAGGTTGTTTCATTACCTGCCATAACATTCGAAGCCGAATCTCCAACTAAAATTACATCTATTTCAGCATGATCAAGAATTCTCGCCATTGAATAATCATAAGCGGTAAGCATGGCTATTTTTATGCCCCTAAGTTTCATTTCATGCAAAACATGAGTTGTAACCCGTTTAACTTTTTGATGTACTGACATAATTATTATAATTTATTTCAGAAGACAAAGCTACAAATAAAATGACTAAAATGACTAAAATGACTGAAATGACTAAAATATTTAACAATTAGTTTTGTCATTTTTAATTTTATGCATTCATAAGTATTCCTGTCTGCCGCCAAGCAGGTTGAATTTTAGGCATTTTTAATAAATTATGTCTTTTTGTCATAAAACATGACGGATAATTCATGATAACACATTTAATAAATGTCAGATTTACATTAAAATCGGTATATTTTTCAATGGCATAATGATTGATAAAATGATTATCGAAAATCATTATAAAAAATATATTAAACATACATAACATTAAATAAATAACGAAATGAGTAAAATAATTGGTATAGACTTAGGAACAACAAACTCATGTGTTTCAGTAATGGAGGGAAACGAGCCGGTTGTTATTCCAAACAGCGAAGGTAAAAGAACAACTCCTTCAATTGTTGCTTTTATAGAAAATGGTGAACGTAAAGTTGGTGATCCGGCAAAACGACAGGCCATAACAAACTCAACAAAAACAATTTCTTCTATCAAGAGATTTATGGGAGAAACATACGATAAAATGTCAAAAGAAATTAATCGTGTTTCTTATAAAGTTGTTAAAGGAGATAACAACACTCCTCGAGTTCAAATAGATGACAGGCAATATTCTCCTCAAGAAATTTCAGCAATGGTTCTTCAAAAAATGAAGAAAACTGCGGAAGATTATCTTGGACAAGAAGTAACAGAAGCTGTTATCACAGTTCCTGCATATTTTAGCGATTCGCAACGGCAGGCTACTAAAGAAGCCGGTGAAATTGCAGGTTTAACTGTAAAACGTATTATTAACGAACCAACTGCAGCTTCTTTAGCTTACGGTTTAGATAAAAAAGACAAAGAAATTACTATTGCTGTATTTGACCTGGGAGGAGGTACTTTCGATATTTCTGTTCTTGAATTAGGTGACGGAGTATTTGAAGTAAAATCAACTAATGGTAATACACATTTAGGTGGTGACGATTTCGATGAAGTAATTATGAATAGGTTAGCTGAAGATGTTTTGACAAATGAAGGAATTGATTTAAGAAAAGATCCTATGGCACTTCAAAGATTAAAAGAAGCTGCTGAAAAAGCCAAGATTGAATTATCAAGCTCAACAAGCACTGAAATTAATCTTCCTTATATTATGCCTGTAGATGGTGTACCAAAACACCTGGTTAAATCTTTATCAAGATCAAAATTTGAACAATTAGCTGATAAACTAATACAAGCAACTTTAGCTCCTTGTAAAAAAGCATTAAGTGATGCAAGTATGAAACCTTCTGATATTGATGAAGTAATTTTAGTTGGTGGTTCAACTCGTGTTCCTGCAATTCAGGAAATTGTAGAAAAATTCTTTGGTAAAAAACCTTCAAAAGGAGTAAATCCTGACGAAGTTGTAGCTGTAGGTGCTGCTATACAAGCTGGTGTTTTATCAGGTGATGTTAAAGATGTATTATTACTTGATGTTACGCCTCTATCTTTAGGTATTGAAACTATGGGTAGTGTATTTACAAGATTAATCGAAGCTAATACAACAATACCAACAAAAAAATCAGAAACTTTTACTACTGCTGCTGATAATCAGCCTTCTGTTGAGATTCATGTATTGCAAGGTGAAAGGCCAATGGCTAAAGACAATAAAGACATTGGGCGTTTCCACTTAGATGGACTTCCACCTGCACCACGTGGTATACCACAAATTGAAGTAATATTCGATATTGACGCTAATGGTATTATTCATGTAACAGCTAAAGATAAAGCTACAAATAAAGAACAAAGTATACGTATTGAGTCTTCATCAGGATTAACTGAAGAAGAAATTAAAAAAATGCGTGATGAAGCTAAAGCAAACGAAGAAGTCGATAAAAAAGTTCGTGAAAAAGTTGACAAATTAAATACAGCTGACAGCTTAATTTTCTCAACAGAGAAGCAAATTAAAGAATTCGGAGATAAATTGTCTGCTGATAAAAAAGCAAACATTGAGAAAGCTTTAGAAGAACTAAAAGAAGTTCATAAAAAAGAAGATTTAGATAATATTGATGCTAAAACCGAAGCATTGAACAATGCATGGAAAGAAGCTTCAGAAGAAATGTATAAAGCTAGTCAGGAAGCAGATGCTCAACCAGGACCTCAGGATGCAGGTCAGGAAGCTTCTGCCGGGAAAGATGATGGAGAAGTAACTGATGTAGACTTCGAAGAAGTAAAATAACATAACTCTGATTCAAATTTAAAGGGCTCTCATCTGGGAGCTCTTTTTTTATTATATAAAGCTTAAACTTAAAAGTTAATAATTCTTTTTACTTTTGTAAAAAACGATAAGTTATGATACAAAGATTTTTTTTCCTCACACTATTATTTACTGCTGCTACTGCATTTGCAATAGCTCAAAACAATGAACCAGTTAATAAACTAGATGATAAGGGTTATAAACAAGGTTATTGGGAAAAACATTATCAAAATGGGAATATCCAGTACTCAGGATATTTTAAAGACAATAAGCCTGTTGGTGAATTCAAGAGATATGATCAAAATGGTGTACTTAAAGTTGAAATGTTTTATAAAGAAAACTCCGTTAAAGTTTATTCAAAATTCTATTATCCCGGTAAGATACTACAAGCCGAAGGTATTTATGTGGGGAAATTAAAAGATAGTATTTGGAATTATTATTCAGTTGATGGTTTTAAAATAAATGAAGTACCTTACCAATATGACAAAAAACATGGTACAGAGAAAAAGTATTATCAGAATGGCAATTTGGCTGAGAAATCGGAATGGCAAACCGGAGTAAATGATGGATTAACAATAAGGTATTATGAATCAGGAAAAGTAATGATGAGAATTTTTTATATGAATGGAATGTTAGACGGGGAATACAATGTTTATGGTTCTGATGAAAATATTTTAATACAAGGTCAGTACGAAAATAACAAGCGTGAAGGGAGATGGATTTATTATAAAGAAAATGGTCATATAAAAGATGAATTAAATTATATAAATGGGGAAGCAGAAAATCAGGAAGAACTTGAAAGGCTAGAAAACGAACAAATAGAAATGCTTGAAAAAAATAAAGGGAAATTTCAGGATCCTATGGAAAATATGTACAATTCCATCCCCCCGGGGAATTAATCAGCTCTATTAAATGTCAAAGAAAAAAGTATTACTTGGTATGAGCGGGGGAATTGATAGTTCTCTGGCAGCAGTACTTTTATTAGAACAAGGTTATGATGTAGTCGGGCTCACCATGCAAATGTGGGATAATCCTGAAGATGATCCCCGGAAAACAAATGATGGCTCACATGCTTCCGATTCAATTATGGAAGCAAAAATGATTGCAGACCAGCTTAATATATCTCACTATACTATTGATATTATAGAAAAATTTCGAAATACTGTAATTAGCAACTTTATCAGTGAATATCTTAATGGAAAAACTCCCAATCCTTGTGTATTATGTAACACAGAAATAAAGTGGGATATTTTATTACAAAAAGCCAAAGAACTTAATTGTGATTATATTGCCACTGGACATTATGCTCAGGTAAAAAAAACTAAGTCAAATTATATTATTACCAGGGCGGTAGACAAAAAAAAGGATCAAAGCTACTTTTTATGGGGATTGACACAGGAAATACTATCAAAAACCATTCTACCTCTTGGAAAATATACTAAAGATCAGATAAGAGATTTAGCAGGAGAAAAAGGATTTACAAAACTTGTTCATAAAAAAGAAAGCCAGGAAATCTGTTTTATTCATGATAATGACTACCGAAGGTTTCTTAACGAGAAAGTAGGAAACCTCAACAAAAAAGTTGGCCCGGGAAACTTTATCTCAACAAATGGAGAAATTCTAGGACAACATAAAGGCTATCCTTTTTATACTATCGGTCAGCGAAAAGGATTGCAAATTGCGCTTGGCGAACCAATGTATGTTGTTGAAATAAAAGCCGACTTAAATGAAATAGTGCTTGGGCAAAGAAAAGATCTTCATAAAAAAGTTATGTGGGTAAAAGGTTTTAATATAATTGATCATAATAAAGTTCTTGAGAATACAGAGGTTTTTACTAAGGTTAGATATAAAAGTGAAGGGATTTTAAGTAGAATTAGCTTATTTGATAACAAAATTAAAGTCGAGTTTTATGAAGATGTTTTTGCAATTACACCTGGACAATCTGCTGTATTCTATGAGAATGATGATGTAATCGGGGGTGGAATAATTATGTAAAATAATGCAACATTTAGAGAAAATTCTTGTACAAACTATTATGAAAAGATTAAGTTTTTTAATTTTTATATTAATTGCATCTTATACTTCTTTTGCTCAAGTTGGAGAAAATAGCTATCGCCTGTTTTTAACAGATAAAAACTACAACAGCTATTCAGTTGACAAACCCGAAGAA
>JAUVUS010000302.1 GCA_030600865.1 Bacteroidales bacterium
AAAGGAGGCAAAACGCTACTGGTCAAAAAACCAGTATAAAACCAATCATGCAAACAAAAACAAAATTTCCCACTCGCTTCGAAACTTATCGTTTCGATCTTTTCTCTTTCGCTCGCGAAGTATTAGGGTACACGCTCCTTGAGGAAGACCCACACCTTCAGTGCACTTAAACCTGGCATATTTTCATCCAAAAAGATAAGGTCAAAGTCCTGTTTTTTAACAATTTCAATTGCATCATCACCATTACTTGCTGTTGACAACTCAAAACCCTTTTCTTCTAAAAAAAGTATATATGGCTTTAAAAGATCAATCTCATCATCAGTCCACAAAATGCTAATATTCTTCATGTATTTATATTGTTATAATTGGTTAATGCTTAGTCATTTACATTTTTTTTGAAAATCCATAATCAGAAATTGGAAATTAGAAATTAGAAATTTGGGGTGTATATAGAAAATTTGGTTTTTTCCCAATTTCATCCCGAAAATTTTCGGGACAAATTTCAAGTTTCACTATAATCATTCCCTTGTGTGTTTAAAACCAATCATGGATGTTTCATGTGTTTATAATTTTACACCTCAAATATGGTCACTACAATAATTATTCCTGATAATTTTTCCTGTAAAATAATAAATAATCACGAACCATTTTTTCTTTGGCAAGATTTGTTAGATTCGCTTCAGAAATAATGAAAAACTGGTACTCAGAACTTTTTACATCTGTAAAAACTCTTTCTTGTTCGGCATCAAATTTATTGTAGTACTCTAATCCTTCTTCTGAATTTTTAAATTGATTAACAGTAACAATTGTAAAGAATTTATTAAACTCTTTACTTTCAATATCGTAACTTTCCTGTATATAAAAATCGAGATTAAAGTTTATAATATTAAATTTTAACTGGTTAATATCGGCTCCCTTTGCTATTATTATAGCTAAATAATGTTTTGCCTCAGGATTATATTTATATATCTTTTCGATTTCTTCGATGGTTTTTTGAGCAATCTCATCATTTATAATCCCACCCTCACTTGTGGTATCTACTCTTTGCACGACATTTAAATCTTTTAAATTTTTCAACTCATTTTCTTGTATTGATGCCAATAAATTTTCAGATGATTTTGCTACAGGATCTGTTTTAAATTCTTCCTTTATCTTTTCTAATTCAGATTTCAAAACTGTAACTCCATAAATCTCTCCCATTGCTAAAGCTCTTAAATATCTGTATTTAGGGGTATATTCAGTATTGGAATCTTTATTAAGAGCCAAATTACTTCGACGAATTACATCAGAATATTTTCTTTGTTTGTATAAATCTAATGTTTTTGAATAATGTTCTTTTCGCTCATTTTCCTCCCTTTCAAATTGTTTAAAAAAGTTTGGATCAACTAAAACCTTAGCATATTTTGAATCAGGATAATTACGTATAATCATATTTCTATACACATCAGCCTGAGCATTGTTCCCTTTTTGAGAATATACTTTATACAGGCTATAATATGAAGGCACTTTATATTCGCTTTCAGGATATCTTTCAATAAGCTCTTTATAAGCATCTACAGCCATTGGATAATCTTTTAAGTCGTTTCGATAAACTTCCCCAATATTAAAAAATGCTGTTTGAATTTTTTTATGCGACATTTCCATGGCAGAATCTGTCAATGGTAAATCAATCATGTAATATTCAGGTGATTTCTTATCTAAGCCAATCTTATTATCAATAACTTCATCGGAAAACTCTTCTTCGGAAATTTGTTCAATACCAGCAATTTGTTTGTTTTTTCGTCGCCAGTTATCTTCAAGCTTTCTGTTACCCCAACGTCTTCTAAATTCAGGTTCCCCAAAACTTTTAGCCGATGGATTATAAAAATACCAATTTCCACTTTCTGTTAACGAAGTTGTGGGACGAGTACTGGTTCTGCTTAAATCGTTCGTTCCTGCCATTTCCTGGGCTCTTTGCCTTTCCAACTCGGCTACCTCTTTTTCCTGAAGGTCTTGAATAATTTTTTGGATAAACCTGGTTCTTTCTGTTTCGGTCATCGCAGCAACCATTTGTACGCTATCCTGAAAATATACCTCTTTTAAGTTTTTTACAAGTTTTGATAAATATTGATTTTTCCTAGCAAGTTCTGCATATCCCGGAAATTCAGGATCTAACGATACAACCGCACTATCAAAGTATGCTTGTGACTCCACATAATTGGTTCTATCAAAAAATATATTAGCGAGAGCAAGAAATGTTAATGCCTTCTGATTTGTATTTGAAATGCTTGTTTTCGCTGACATCTGGTAATACTTAATGGCATGTATAACATTGTTGTTTTTCATTTCAAGCTCACCAAGAGCAAAATATATCTGGTCTTGATATTCAATATTTTTATCATCCTTTAACATATCCAATAATTCAGCTTTTATAGATTTTGCTGATTTCCCTCCGGTAAATAGTGTTGCTCTTTTAATTTTTGCATTAAAAGCCATTTCATAAGCAGGATTCATTTTTATGACTGCCTCATATAATTCAGAGGCTTCTTTAGAACTACCTATTTCTTCTTTTAGTTGTGCATGAATAAAAGTTAATCGAATTTTTTCTTTTTTCTTTTTAACCAGATTTAAAGCTTCTGCAACATACGGTTCTGCCTCAGTAAATTTTTGTTGTTTTAAGTAAAAGTCTGCCTGGGTTAAATTAAGTTGATAATCTAGCTTTTCAGGATAATCCATATCACTCATTAAAAAATCGATAATACTTTGAGCTTCACGATAATCCTTTATTTCAACATTCGAACGTACAAGCCAATTGTAAGCGAGGTACTTTGTCTTTTCATCATCGAATTGCTTTATTATAAAATCGAATATTCTAATAGCACTTCCGTAATCGGCCTGATAAAAAAAAGCTTTCCCCATTATTAAATAGGAATCATCGATATAAGCGTTATATTCATTTTTACTATAGAAATTCTTGTCTTTTTGCGACATAGCGCCTTTATCCTGATCCGGCTTTTTGGTAATGGAATGTAATCTTATTGATTTTGTAGATTTTTCAATTGTTCTATCCATTTGTGGTTTAGTACTTGCAGCTAACTCTTCATCTCCATAAATAAAAATGGGTAATACTTGTGAATAATCATCTACATAAGATTCTTTATACTTTTTTATCCCTTCCTTGTAGCTTTCAGTACCATTAAACAGGATATTGTATTTAGTAGTCAATCCATGATAAAATCTGGAAAGCCCGGTATTCTTCTTAGTTGAACATGCAGATCCAACAAAAATTATAATGATAATAAAAAAGCAATATTTAAAAATTCTATTCACCGGACAATTATTTTAACTATTGTAATCTAATTATTTCAAACCATATTTTTGTTGAAATATTATTCAAATTGTAAAATTATTTCAATAAATATGAAAAGTATAAAACTAGTAAATAAATTGAACATCACATAAAAGAAAATGGATGTTAAATTTAACATCCATCCACTTCAAATATTAATAAAATGCCGTTTATTATTTAAGCAGAAACAACTTCTTTTATTTCAGGAATTTGTTTTCTCATTGCTTGTTCAACACCATTTTTTAAAGTCTGGATACTATATGGACATGACCCACACGCACCTAATAATTCTACTTTCACAACCATATCGTCAGTTAACTCCACAAATCTGATATCTCCACCATCTGCAACAAGATAAGGTCTTACCATTTCAATTGATTCATTTATTCTTTTTTCAAAATCTTGTCTTCTAGCTTCGTCCATTTTAAATTGTTTTTAGATTATTTTATTATTTAGTTTTTATCTCAACTATTTTCGTTGGTTCTAAATTAGCATTCCTGTCATCAACTGCTTTTATAACAGACGCTGATAATTCCTTAAAAGTTTTTTCTATCAAAGAACCATCGTTCATTACGGCAGGATTTCCAAAATCTCCTCCTTCACGAATGCTTTGAACTATCGGAATTTGACCAAGAAAAGGAAGATTTTCCTTTTCTGCAAGATTTTTACAACCATCTTTACCAAAAATATAATATTTATTATCTGGTAGTTCTTCGGGTGTAAACCACGACATATTTTCAATTAACCCTAAAACAGGAACATTGATATGTTTTCCGGTAAACATTTTTATTCCTTTAATTGCATCTGCTAATGCAACAGCTTGGGGTTTACTAACAATAATAGCTCCCGTAACAGAAACTTCGTGAACTAAGGTTAAATGAATATCACTTGTTCCCGGAGGTAAATCAACAACAAGATAATCAATCTCGCCCCATTCAGCCTGATGTATCAATTGTTTTAAAGCAC
>JAUVUS010000195.1 GCA_030600865.1 Bacteroidales bacterium
GCCAGGTTTTCATCCTGGTAACAGGGGTTCGATTCCCCTACGGACTACTAAAATATTTATACTAAGTTAACAGAGAAATTATGGCAAACCATCAGTCAGCAGAGAAAAGAGCAAGACAAAGTGAAAAATTAAAACTTCACAATAAGTATTTTGCAAGAACAACACGTAATATGATTAATAAATTGCGAAATGCCAGTGATAAAAACGAAGCTACAGGAATGTTACCAAAAGTTAATTCTATGATAGATAAATTAGCAAAGATGAATATAATTCATAAGAATAAAGCTGCTAATCTAAAATCAAGCTTGACTTTACACGTGAACAACTTATAATAAAACTCATATACAATCAAAGCCTTTCTTCAGATGAAGAAAGGCTTTTTTGTTATTAAGGCAACCTCTAACAATTCGTTTGAAAAAAATGAATTATTAGAGATTGCCTTACACTTTTTATACCTTTATCATCTTAATATAATCAGCTTATGATTTCAAAAGTTAGTGTTTTCTGTGCTTCGAGCCATAAAGTAGATCAGAAATATTTTGATGTAACAGAACGATTAGCAAAAGTTCTTGTTGAAAATAATATTACTACAGTTTACGGAGGCGGTGCTATTGGTTTGATGGGGAGACTGGCCGATACAATAATGGCCAATAAAGGTAGAGCTATTGGAATAATTCCACGGTTTATGATGGATGTTGAATGGGGACATAAAAATATTACTGAGCTTATTGAAGTAAAAGATATGCATGAGCGCAAGAAAAAACTTGTTGAAGATATTGATGCAATAATAGTATTGCCAGGTGGTTCAGGAACACTTGAAGAAACTCTGGAAGTCATTACCTTAAAACGGCTTGGTAAGTTTACCAAACCTATTATCTTTATAAATACAGATGGTTTTGACGATAGTTTGTTACAACTATTTGACAAGATGATTGAAGAACGATTTATGCGTGAAGAACACCGAAATATGTGGACATCTATCAGCAAACCTGAAGAAATAATTTCTGCAATAAAAGAATCTCCTGCTTGGGATGAGTCTGCAATAAAAATTGCTGCGGTATAAAATATTTAGACCTGTCAGGTTTTAAAAACCTGACAGGTCTGCGTCTATCATTAATTAATTATTTTAAAATCGTCTTCCGACAAAAACTATATCATCAATCTGATCGTGATTTTTCATCCAGTCTAAAATAAATCTTTCCAATTCTTCACCCTGTTCTTTCATCGACATTTCCTGAATTGATATTAAAAGATCTTTCATATTCTTCTTTCGGAATTTTCGTCCATCTTCACCACCAAACTGATCGGCATAACCATCTGAAAAAATATAGAATGTATCTCCTTTTTTCACCTTAATTTCATGATTTGTAAATTTTTTATTATCATGAACCGTTGTCATTCCAATAGGGAAACGATCTGCCTTTATTTCTTCCAGTTCTCCGTTTCTAATTCTTATTAAAGGGTTATATCCTCCGGAATACTCTAGTATCTGTGTATCCTTATTATAACACATTAAAGCCAGGTCCATACCGTCATTTACAACTCTTTCCCCTTTAACATTCTTTTGATGCAAAGCATTAATAATTTCTAAATCTAATTGATCAAGAATTTTTGCCGGTTCAAGAATTCCATACTCCCTTACAATTTTTGTTAGCATACCATGCCCTAAAAGTGACAAAAATGCTCCAGGCACACCATGCCCGGTACAGTCAACTGCAGCGATCATTTCTTTGTTATCTATAATTTCTAACCAGTAGAAATCGCCACTTACAATATCCTTTGGCCTAAAGAAAATAAATGTATCGTCAAAAGGTATTTCTGGTGGTAAAACTGCTGTTTGTATACGTTTTGCATACCGGATACTATCAGTAATATCCTTGTTTTTCTTCTCAAGTTCAATACTTTTCTGAACTACCTCGGCTGTTCGTTCCTCAACCTTTTCTTCAAGAATTTTCTTTTCTATTATTAAGTTTCTTTCACGAATCTTTATATAAGATATTATACCTAAAGAACCAACAGCAATTGCTGAAAGTATAAACCACCAGGTTTTATAAAACGGAGGCCTGATAGTAAAGGAATAAGTAATAGGGTCTGAATTCCAAACACCAGCGCTATTTTTTGCTTTAACTTTAAAAGTATATTCTTCAGGTGCTAAAGATGAATATGTTTCAACAGTACGTTCAGTTATCGGTCGCCAAACCTTATCGGCTGGTTCTAACATAATCTGATACTGTACAGCATCCGGGTTATTCAAACAAATACTATGGTAATCAAATATTACCGAGTTTTCGAGATAGCTAAGTTTCTGGCCAGGAACCATTTCGCGATCTTCCAGGTTAATTCTTAATCTCGAAATATCAGTAAGCGGTTCCCGTGGAGTACATAAATCATGCTTTGGAGAATATTTCATTACTCCTTTTACTGTACCAAACCAAAGATTTCCATTTTTATCTTTATAAGTTGCATCATCTTTGGCTTCAATGCCAGTAAATCCACTTTTTTCGGTGTAAACATGTATATTATCATTTTTATCGATTTTATTTAAACCACGACTGGTTCCAATAAAAATATTATTGTTATCATCAATATTAAGCTGAGTAATTAAATTTGAAAGCAATCCATCATTTTCCGTAATTGTTTGAATAACTTTATTCCCATCACAAATTAAAACACCTTTAGTCTGTGTTCCAATCCATATATTACCTTCTTTGTCTTCGACCATACATTTTGGTGTAACCAATCCCTCAAATTCAATTTTCCCAATACTATCACCAAGTATAACATTTAATCCTTTTCCATTATTAATTCCAACCCAAATACGTTTTTTCGAGTCAGCATAAAGGGCAGAAATATCAGACCCATTTAAACCATGAATCTGGGTTAAAACCTGACTTTTTTCCTGAATAATATCAAAATAGATTAACCCGGACAGTGTACCTACCCAAAGTTGATTTTGCTTGTCAACTTCCATCGCAGTAACTATATTGTTTGTACTAAAATGCCTGTTAATAACAGGATTGTTTTCAAACCTGCCAGTTTTATAATTATACATCGTAACACCAACATCAGCAGTCCCAATCCAGATATTTCCATTATTATCATTTTTTAAATATCTGATTTGATCGCCAATTCCATTAGACTCTTGATTATAATGAGCAAACTTTATTCCTTTATCTCCGGCATTTGGATTATACACCGAAATTCCTTTATTAGTACCAACCCAATACTTTTCTCCTTTATCCTGCACAATAGCCCAAACATTTTGGTCAATTAACCCATCATCAGTACTATAAGTAATAAATTTCTCTCCTTTAAATATAGCCAAACCATGCTCATGCGTTCCAATTAAAATATTCCCTTCTACATCTTCCAGAATATTCCAAATTTTTAAATCCGACAAACCATTAGACCCATCAAAAGTTTTAAAACCATCATCCGAAAATTTGGTTATTCCTCCTCCCCAGGTTCCTACCCATATATTTCCTTTGCTATCTTCGGTAATAGTACTTATCCAGTTATTAGCCAAACCATCACGGGCATCGTAGATTTTAAATTCATTCTTTTCTTTGAAATACCTGAATAAACCACCATGAAAAGTTCCAAACCAAATATCTCCTTTTTCATCTTCGTGCATTGTAGTAATTGCAAAATACCTGGTTAACCCTTTTGGACTGAATATTTCAAAAGAATTTTCTGATTTATTATATTTTTTTATACCTGTATCGGTAATAAAAAAGATTGTATCTCCTTTAGCAATTGTTCCGGAAATAACTCTATCACTCAACCTTCTTCCTTTATATTGCTCATATTTTATTTTTTCAGGATCGAATTCGTACGGATTATCCAATCTAATTAAACCATCACCATATGTAGTAATCCATAAAATATTTTCATTATCCATTAAAAATGAAGTGATTTCAACACTTAATAACACACTTACAGGATGTATTTTAATTTCATTCCCATTATAAAAAGAAACACCTCCTGATTTATGCCCCATCCAAATATTACCATCATTATCTTTTAATAAAGTCTTTATTCCTCCTTCAGCTAATCCATTCTCAGCTGTATAGTTTGTGAAATTTACTCCATCGAACTTTGAAATTCCACTTTCAGTTGCCAACCATAAGTATCCATTATCATCTTGTATAACATCATATACCTTTGATTGCGGGAGCCCCTCCTTTACACCATAATAATCGAAATAATAAGTTTGAGCAGAAATAGTAGATATACTTAGCAGTATTACTGCATAAAAAAAAGTTATTCGCTGTAATAAGCGAATAACTTTTTTAGTTTTCGGATTATGTAAAAAAATCATATTTTATTTTTTTGTTATCTTTCTTTTGCAATAAAAAAGAATGTTCCTCCTTCATCTTCTAATCCATCTATCTTACCAAATTGTGGTTTTTGCATTCCGCCTTTAGCCACAGCTACAGTTACTTTCGAAACAATATTCTCGATTGGTAAACATGCATTTGGATTATTCCTTAAGGCATTAGCAAAAGTTCTTGTAAATTGTGAGTGATCAACAGCTAATTCATATCCCGCAGAAGAAAATACCTGTGATGATTTAAATTTCGTTGCTTCCCAGTCGCCACAATCTCTTTCTTTTAATCCCGAGCGCATAGCCTGATAAAATGTAGGACCGGACTCACATGCATCTGATATTACTAATGTATGAGTAACAAAGGTTGCATAGGATTGTAAGGCTGCTTTTAATGTACTAATGTTGAAATACGTAAACTCATCATCACGCGTAGCGTCAACTGGCACCCAATATCCAATGTCATTAATAAACTTACCGTGTCCGGCATACCAAACCAGTAGCGAATTAACCTGGTTACTTCTAACAAGATCGCGTAATTCAATTGCAAAAAATCTTTCCATCTCAGCTTTGGTCATATTTTCTTTATGAAGAATATTATGAATTTTATAGTTTGCCAATGCAGCCTTCATCATACTAACATCTTTAACAGGCCCTTCTAAACTAGCAAAAGTTTCATAATCTGAATTCTCAACAAAAATAACCCATGTTTTACCCATTGGGTTTTCCTGAGATATTTCAAGTGCTTCACGGTTGATCCTAAATTCCATTTCACCAACATTCCCATAAATATCTTCAGCTTTAACAACAAATTTATTTTTATTGGCAATATCAATTGTAGCATAGAATTCCGGATTCTTTGCATCAACAGAATAACTTGCTGTCATATCATCAACAATAATGCTTTTAATCTTATTTTCGTCAGTAATTCTACCCTCTACGTAAAGTTTTCGATTCTCAACATCTAAATAGATTTCTCCTGATGATGATGCAAAAGGAGCAATCAAGCTAATCTGAGGAGCATTAATCTCAGTTCTGGTTAATTTGTATGTTGATGCTAACACATTATTATACACATCAGCTATTGCAACTGAAATAGTTTCTTTTCCTGATACATTAACTGTAACGGAGAATTCATTGTTCTCACTGTTTTCATCAAATGTAACATCAATACCGTCTATTTTTACATATTGTATATCA
>JAUVUS010000333.1 GCA_030600865.1 Bacteroidales bacterium
ACTTTATTTTGTGAATTTCTGCCAAATAAATGATCTGTTGATTTTTTTGAAACACCTTCAACCAGCACTTCAAATACTTTTCCCAGATCTATTTTCTTGCTTATTTCTGACAGCTTTCCTTGTAATTCAATAATTTCAGTTAACCTTCTTGACTTAATTACTTCAGTTATATCATCTTTTAAATGTCTGGCTGCATAAGTTTTAGGTCGCTCCGAATATTTAAACATAAAAGCATAATCATAATTTACCCATTCCATCAAATTTAATGTTGCCTGATGATCTTCTTCTGTTTCTCCGGAGAACCCAGTCATTATATCTGTCGAAATAGAACAATCAGGCAAGATCTTTTTTATTGCCATTATTCTGTACATATACCATTCACGTGTATAACCACGCTTCATTTTTTCAAGAACATTTGTGCTTCCCGATTGTGCCGGCAAATGAATATGATTACATATATTACTGTACATTGCCATTGTAAAAAGCACATCATCAGACATATCTTTCGGATGTGATGTTGAAAATCTGATTCTTAATGCGGGACTAATTTTTGCTGTCATTTCAAGTAATTGGGCAAATTGCATAGTTCTATTTTCTTTTTCTGATTCCCAAATACATGAATCAACATTTTGTCCTAATAAAGTAATTTCCTTACATCCTCTTTGAAATAGATTTTCAGCTTCTTTTAAGATCGATTGGGGATCCCTGCTGCGTTCTGCACCACGAACGTAAGGAACAATGCAATATGAGCACATATTATTACAACCTCGCATGATAGAAATAAAAGCTGAAACGCCGTTTTTATCCAGTCTTACAGGACTTATATCTGCATAAGTTTCTTCCTTCGATAGGATCACATTTATTGCTTTTTGTCCTGTTTCTACCGTTTCCAGTAATTCGGGTAAACTTCTGTAAGCATCTGGTCCTACTACAAGATCAACAATTTTCTTTTCTTCAATTAATTTTTCCTTAAGTCTTTCTGCCATGCAGCCAATTACACCTACTGTAAGTTCAGGTTTTTTCTTTTTAATTTGTTTAAAAACATCTAAACGGCCCCAAATACGTTGTTCAGCATTTTCTCTGATAGAACATGTGTTTACCAGAATAATATCTGCCTCGTTTATATCTTCTGTAACTACATAACCTTTATCTTCCATTACCGAAACAACAACCTCGCTGTCTGCAACGTTCATTTGACATCCGTAGGTTTCAATATATAATTTTTGAGATATTCCCGAATTTGTATTACTCATCTTATAAAGTATTTATATAAAAACATTTTTGCAAATTTATTAAAAATGAATGCAATTTTAATCATATACTTGTTGATATAACAAAAAAAGACAAGAGGGTCTGTAATTATTAAAATAAAATAATTAATTGACTTACAATAATAATTAATATTAGAGCTATTGGATATACTGTTGCATAAGCCACTTGTGGTGCATTTGTTTTAGTCAAAGGTTCAATTGCCGATAGAGCCGGAGTACTTGTCATGCTTCCTGTTAATGCCCCCAGTAAACGTAAAAAGTTTAGTTTCAGTACATATCGTCCAAATAATAAGGTAATAAACATTGGCAGAACAATAATTGTTACAGTCATAAAAAACAGGTTTAATCCATTGTTGTTAAGTGTATCTATAATTTTTGCCCCGGCATCAGTTCCAACACCTGAAAGAAAAAATATTAACCCTAATTTTCGTAAAAATTGATTTGAAGGACCCGAAATATTCCAGATAATTTTTCCTGTTTTTCCTATATGACTTAAAATTAATGCTGAGATAAGAACTCCTCCTGTCAGCCCCAGGCTTATTGATGTTTTTTCGGAAATAGGAATGCTTATATGTCCTATAATTATACCTATTAAGATTCCTAAAACAATGGGTAAAAAATTTAATTCATCAAGCTTGCTTTTCTCGTTACCAAAAAATGTCCTCATTTTTTTCATGTTTTCTTCAGGCCCTGCAATATTAACTCTGTCACCAAATCGTAATTTGGTATTTATATTTGGAATAATTTCAATACCGCTTCTGCGTATTGTTGTGATTGTTATATTTAGCATTTGAAGCAATGGCAATTGGCCTAATGACTTGTTTATTATCTTGTTGTTTGTAACAATAAAATGCCTGATAGCATATTTTCTATTAATTGGTAATGGTACATTAGTTTCTTTTCCAATTAATTTTTCCAGTTTTAATAAGTCATCTTCAGTTCCACTAGCTCTTAAAATATCTTCATTTTTTAATATTGTTGATGCGCTTGGGCTTATCATAGTATATCTTTGATATACTTTTGAAATGTTTGTGTTGGTTAAAGATCTTAATTTAAGCTCACCTATGCTTTTTTCAAAAATATCAGGATTTTCTACAATAAAGTTTTTTGTAAGGATTTTGGGATAGTCCATACTTAAATCATTTAAATGTAGTTTTTCTTCTTTTTTCAAATCAATTTTAAATATTTTAGGCGACAATCTTGTAATTAAAACAACCCCGATAACACCAAAAGGAAAAGCAATACCAAATCCTATAGAAGGTAAGGCCGATTGGGTGTTTTCAATGGTAATAGCCAAACTTGATGCACTTGTTAATGAACCGGCAAATAATCCTACAGTTAAAAGAATGTCGATATGATAAATCTTTGACAGAACAATTGTTATAATTCCCCCACTAAAACTGAGTATGACAGCCAACAGTAATAATTGCTTACCTTGTTTTTTGAACGATTCAAAAAATCCCGGCCCTGCTTGGATACCAATGCTGTACATAAAAAATGCCAAGCCGATTTGTTGAATAATTATAGGAATACGAAATCCCCAATGGCCAAAAAGCAGTGCTACAAAAAAAATTGCTGAATTATCCAGTGAAATTCCTTTGATTTTAATCTTCCCCAGAATAATTCCCAGTGAAGTTAAAAGAAATAAAACGGTGTAATCAGATAAAAAGAAATCCATAGCTTAAAAATAGAAAAAATTTTAATATGATACTTTGTTTTTTGCGATTGTAGAGTTTTTATAATAAAAAGCATTTTAGTAATTTTACTGTCATTAAATTAAAAAAAATAAATACTTAATAAATACATTGTATGTCAGGTCACAGTAAATGGTCAACTATTAAAAGGAAGAAGGGAGCAGCAGATGCTAAGCGGTCTAAAATGTTCTCAAAAATTGTAAAAGAAATTATGATAGCTGTTAAAGAAGGTGGTGCAGATCCGGAAGCTAATGCACGATTACGTTTAGCAGTGAATAATGCCAAAGGTGTGAATATGCCTAAAGATAATGTAGAACGAGCAATAAATAAAGCCGATAAAGGTGCTGAGAATTATGAAGAAATGTCTTTTGAAGGATATGCTCCAAATGGAATTGCCGTATTTGTTGATTGTTTAACTGATAATAAAAATAGAACTGTTAGCAATGTCAGAGCTGTCTTTACGAAATATAGCGGAAGCTTGGGTAAGAACGGATCATTAACCTTTCTTTTTGATACTAAAGGTGTGTTTACCTTCCCTGTTTCAGAAGAGATGGATATGGATGAATTCGAACTTGAAATGATTGATGCCGGTGCTGAGGATATTGAGATTGATGAAGGTTTAGTTACGATTACAACAGCAAAAGAAGATTTTGGGAGTGTTCATAAAAAATTGGATTCTTTGAATATTGAGGTGGAAAATGCCGGATTACAACGTATCCCAAATGATACAAAAACACTGGATGTTGATTCTGCATTAAAAGTATTAAAAATGATTGATGTATTCGAAGATGATGACGATGTGCAAAATGTATATCATAGCCTTGAACTTACAGATGAGGTTGCAGAAGCGATGGAATAGAAAAAGATAGCTCTCATATAAATTAATGTAGTTTTTAAACGCTTGTTTGCTCACTTATATTCAGATTATGTGTGATTGGAATAATGGAATCCTTCCTGCTTTTTCAATGGTCAACGACTAGGTG
>JAUVUS010000037.1 GCA_030600865.1 Bacteroidales bacterium
AAAACATGTTTTGGCTGAAAATGGAATGGGTGAAGGAATGGAACAATATCTTAAGTTTCGTGGTAAAGAACCTTCAATTGATGCATTGCTTGAAAAACGAGGATTGAAATAAAAAACTGTTAATATTAAATAAAAAAACCGTCTCAAATTGTTTTGAGACGGTTTCCTTTTTTATTAATTTGCTACTGTTTTTTCACTACTTTAATCGTACCTCCTCCACTATATGAATGATATTCACCGTTATACATTGCATCAGCACCAACAGGTCCCATTTGAAAGGTTCCTCTGGATACGGCACGAACAAGATAATAGTAATATGCTACCTTACTATAATTTGATTTCCCACTAACATTTACGAACAAATTAATTCTGTCATCTCGTATGTCCTGATATTGTGGATTTGATCTGTTGTGTGGCCACGACATTCCCGGAGGTAAACTAGTAATTCTTGGATTTTCTATTTCAAACCCTGCTGGCAATATATCAGAGATTACAACATTCTCAACATAAGTGCTTGTTAATCCTTGAATAGCCAATTCTACTAATACAAGATCGTTTTGTTCAAATGTATTATTGTAGATTTTTTGACCGTATCTATTATAAAATGACTTACGCACTTGAATATAATTATCTTCTTCAAGATACTTACCGCTAGCACTTATTCCTTCAGTTTCCCAGAAATAATACAATTGACCTTTCCCTTCAGTACTAATTTCAATATTCGCACCTTTTAATTCGTTAGTTAGTAATGTAATTGTATTATTAGAACAAGTACCAATCTTTTTCCCATTTGATTTAACTATTCCTGTAATGTCACTTTCACTTGCTATTTTAGCTATTTTTCCCATGGCAAGAAAACTGAATGCTCTCTCTTGTGTATTAAGATAACGTTTGTTTTTCAGGTAATCAGATATATGTTTGGACATAATTCCAATCTGACTATTAGTAGGATCAATTTCTAGTAATGTATTTAATGCAATAGCCTCATCTCTTATATATGAATAAAAACTTCCCCCAAATGAAGTATTCGATTTTTCACCTTCAAATGCCGGTGGTAAAATTTCTTTATACTTTTTTGTATCACCTGTAAGGGCATAAGCCGCAGCAAGCATATATTTTCCATCAAGGCTTAACTGTTCTGGTCTCGCTTTGTAGTAGTTCATTGTAGCGATTGGTCTTTCACCTGCTAATGCCAAAACATATAATGAATATGCTACTTCTTTAGGAGCAATCTCACGCTTGCTTGTTGAATTATAGTAATATGTTATAAATTCCTTTTTTCTAAGCTTCATTTTTAGATATTTAAATAAATGATCTAAAAATGATTGATCAACATTGTATCCTGCTTTCTGAGCTTCTAAGGCAAAATGTGCAGCATATACAGAGCCCCACCAGCTTTCTGTTCCATGTCCCGGCCAGTAAGTTAGTCCACCATTATATAGCTGCATTAGTTTAATTTTATCTAGGGCAATTTGAACATTTTGTGTTGCGTCATTTTTTGCTCTTTTTTCCTTAAATGTTATATTAATTAAAGCATCGAAATATAATTGTGGAAACGCAGATGAAACAATTTGTTCAACACAACCATATGGATATCTTACTAAATAATCTAAGCTATTTGTAAACTGAATAAGTGGATTGTTACTTACAATAAGTTTATTATCAATGCTTGATTCTATAAAATCATCAACATTCATTTCCACTTTCTTCGTTTTACCAGCTTCAATTACTCCAGAATCGAATCGTTTTTGTAATGGTGATGCAGGTCTTACAGTTATATCTGTTTCGTTAATGAATTCTTTATTTAAAGCATCAACTTTAATTGTGATTTTAGCTTCTCCAATTTTAGGTTTAGCATAAACTTTAAATAGCACTTCTTTTTCACTATTAGATTCTATATTAACTGTGATTGATTTTTTACCTATAATTTCAATTGGACCTTTGATTTCGATATTTACCTTACATTTTGCTGCATTTTCAGTTGTATTAGTTAAAATAACAGGAACTTCAACGCTGTCTTTAGGACTAAAGAATCGTGGTAAAGCCGTGCTTACAACGATTGGATCTGCTACCTTCATATTCGCATAAGCAGAACCAAATTTATTATCCGAATAGTTTACGACCATAATACGTAAATCTCCTGAGAACTGTGGAATATCTATTTCGTATTTGGCTTCACCTTTTGAATTAGTTTCAATTAAACCACTCCAGAATGATACCAATTTTACGCGTTTGTTTTGTAATGGATTTAGTCGTTTTGCTCCTGCCGGTCCACCGCCACCAGTATGGCTTTTCATCATTTCTAGTTCAGGAAAAATAAAAGGGTAAATATCATAAGTATTTACTTCTAGAGCTCTTCTTTGATAAAAGAAATTATATGGATCAGGAGTTTTATAGCCGGTTACTTGCAATATCCCTTCATCGACTACAGCTATTGTTAATGCGCTATTTGGCTTGGCTTTAATTTTAATAATCTGTTTTTTATTTGATTCAGATTTTTCAACTGCAGAAATTGTAACAGGTATTTCATTATCCGGATTTTCAACCATGACAGGAGCAAAACCATGTGCTACAGTTAAAGGCATATCAGATTTTTTATGCGGTCTGAATAATGTTGCTGTTATATAAACATTAGGAATATGTTCTTCGGTAATATCTAGCTCAAAAGAAGCTGCCCGCTTATCAGTATTTACATAAAAATGTTTTAGAACCTTATTGCTTTCTACAGTAACAAGCATTTTTCCGGAAAATGGAGCTTTTAATATTACATTAGCCTTATCACCAACAAGGTATTTTTCTTTATCCAGTTGAATATCAATTTGACCTTCATTATCTACCTGGAAAGAACTGTAAGTTGTACTTCCCCAGCCATACGCATAGATATTTCTTTTTACATAAGTTTCTGCACCCGGTAATGAAATTCGTAATTCATAATTTCCGGAAAATTCAGGAATAAAACTATAAGTTGAACTTGTTCCTTTTAAAGTAATAGCTTTTAAATCAAGTATTTTTTCAATCTTCTCAGAACGATATCTAAAATAACTTCCAGATTTAGAAAGAACAGTTTTATACTCATATTTTATTAATTTGACTTTTGCTTTATATTCATCTAAAGCTTTACCGTTCTTATCAACAGCAATTAGATTTATTTTTACTGTTTGCCCTGTTTTTGTATAATATCCTTGATATTTAATTCCAAGAAATACATCTTGTGTGTAGATGTTAACATCATTTAATCTATTAACCGGTCTTCCTGTTTCATCGAAAACCGTAGTATAAATATCGGATTGTAAAACTCCCATATTTTTATAACTAGCAGGGATTTTGTAATTTTGTTGTCCTTGACCCGCTTTATCTGTTTCACCTTCCCAATATTTTCTTTCAAAATATTTTTCTGCTCCTTCTATATGGTAGTTGTATCCTCGGTTTTCTTTCGAATAAAAGTACTTACGTTTTGTTGATAATTCTATTTGATAATTTCTATTAGCAGCAGGTGGTCCAAAGAAATTAACAGCTTCAAAACTCATATTTATATTCTCGCCTGGCTTGTATTCTTTTTTGTCAATATCTACCTTGACTTTAATTCTATCTGGCATAAACTCTTCAACTTTGATGCGTTTTGAGCCAATAAGTATATTGTTTGATGTAAAAATATTTACAGAGTAGGAGCCTGTACTTGCAGTTGGTTGAAGTTTAATTTGTGATTCAAATGCGCCATTCTTATTTAATATTTTTCTAACAGTTTTTAGGGTTTTTCCATTAGGCGTAATTACCTTTAAGATTATCGGCAATTCTCCTGGAGTTTCCCATTCGTAATCTCTTATAATGGCCGAAATATTTATTGTTTCTCCCGGACGATAAATATCTCTGTCTCCATAAATAAAAGTTTCTAATCCTGATGGATTTTTATGATTTCCGCCCACATCAAAACGTGATGTAGCAACTCTTGTATTTCTTAATGGAATAAAATTAAAATCGTTATTGTGTTGAACTGTAATTAAATTTGTTTTAAAGCCAGGAGCTATTAATTCAGAAAATTCATAAGTAGCAATTCCTTCTGCATTTGTTTTTAATGTTGAATTTATTTGATTGTTATTTCCGATAAATTTTATCTCAACATTTGATAATGGTTCAGCTGTTTTTATGGAGTTAGCAAAAACTGAAATTGTATTTTCTCCTTCTTTTACAATAACTCCTATATCCGAAATTGAAATTAACTTTTTATCCTTTAAGTAATAATTATCAGGTGACGAAATTTCAATTAAATAAATTCCATTATAATCGGAAAGTTTGTCTTCAAAATCAAGATTTAGTAATTGATGATTCCCATTTCTAGGTAACGTTTTTGTTTCAATCTCTTTTTTATAAATCACATCACCTAAATTACTATTGTCATTTCTGTTATAATCATAATAGTAATCATCATAATAATCATTATTATAACTTCTAAAGTTATAGTTTTTAATGTATGAAACGATGTTGTTCTCGTATATCTTAGTAATTTTCACCCTTACTTTTGGAACATTAACAATAGCTGCTTCTATATTTTTTGCTCCATTACCCGAAACGTAAAATTCTTTTTTGTTTACAAATTGAATGCTTGGTTTTAGTTCT
The DNA here is from genome assembly GCA_030600865.1 of Bacteroidales bacterium. GTDB lineage: Bacteria > Bacteroidota > Bacteroidia > Bacteroidales > UBA12077 > UBA12077. The sequence continues at coordinate 4,615 of JAUVUS010000037.1, forward strand.
CCAAATGATATTGGTTGAGAATATTCTTGTTTTAATTTACCTCCTAATTTACCGAGTAATCCTTCCTTTAGTGATAAATCATATTTGTGATTTATGCTAAATTCATCACTCTTAATAATAAAATAGCTTGGATAAGCTTCAACTGTATATCTTATGGATGGATCAATTGTAATAAAATTCTTAATATTTTTAATATTAACTTCCTGAGTAGTATGAATTGTTATTATACCATCGGAACCATCATGATTTGCTTGTACATCATTTATAAGTAATTTAAAAGGTGATGGAATAAGAAAATCTTCTTCGAAATCTTCCGTAGTTTTTATACTTCCATTAAATGCTCCCAGACCCTTTTTTATAGTGATTTTAGCATTTAAGTCTTTGTCTTCATTTTCGATATCTGAAATTATAAAACTTACATTATTACTGATCTCATTTGAAACTAATTCAAAACCAAACGTTTCACTTTCGATTGAAATGTCCAGTTGTTCGGCAACTTCTTGTGGAGTAACATTTTGATTAAATTGGATATTTACTTTAACTTGAAGTGATTCATTTTGATTGGATGGCATTGACCAATTTGTTTTTAGATCGGAAACAGACAAATATGGTGTATGGAATGCAAATGATTTTTCCTTTGCTAGTTTTAAATTTGGAATATACTTGAGAATGTTTGGGCTAATTTCGCAGGTAAAATCAGTAGCAGGTTTAAATCCTTGCGCAGGAACAAACACAAATTTGTTTTTAGCAGTCCACATATATTTCCCATCTGTATGAGGCTTAATTTTTAAAAGCTCATTATCGATCCACATATTTACAAGTGAATCAGGAACTAAATCTTTGTTGAATGTAAAATTTATACTGTTTGTGATAGTTATTTCTTCAGCAAAGTTTTTTTCAACTACTTTTACTGTGTTGTTTTGTTTTGAACACGAAAAAGTTAATGCTAAAACTAGAACAAGAAAGGTAAAGAGTTTTGTTTTCATTGTAATGACTTTATAAATGAGTGTTTGAAACTATTTTTATTACTTAATAATGAGTATTTGATAAAAAATCCCCGTTGAATTTAAATTTGTTAATAAAGCTAAGAAAAAAGTTTTACAAAATAAGATTTAATCAGTGATATGTATTCGAAAAAATTCAAAAAGGGTTTACTTTTATTCGGAGTTAATTGAAATAATTTTTCACAAAATCTTTACTACGGTTTAATATGAATAGAAAAATAATTAAATTTTTTAAAGAGATACCCTTAAAATTAAAATATACAGTTTTTGGTTTTTTCTCCTTATTTATAATATTTTTTTTACTAGATGTTATTTATCCTGTAAATACTAAAATTGAGTATTCAACAATTATCTATTCACAAGATAGTACATTAATTCACGGGTTTTTATCTTATGATGATAAGTGGAGAATGTATACGGAGCTTGAAGAAATTACTCCAGAGCTTAAAAAAGCAATTATTTTTAAAGAAGATAAATATTTTTATTATCACTATGGTATTAATCCTGTGGCGATTGTAAGGGCTGCTTTTAATAATATAAGAACAGGTAAAAGAACATCCGGAGCATCAACTATTACGATGCAAGTAGCACGATTAATCGATCCGAAGCCCAGAACGTACAGTAATAAATTAAAAGAGATGTTCAGAGCTATTCAATTGGAATGGCATTATACAAAGGATGAAATATTACAGTTATACCTTAATTTGGTGCCATTTGGAAGTAATATTGAAGGTGTCAAATCTGCTTCTATTATATATCTCGGGAAACTGCCTGGTCACCTGAGTATAGGAGAAATTGTAGCATTGTCGATTATTCCAAATCGACCGGTTTCTCTTAAGTTGGGTAAAAATAATGAATTCATAAAAAGTGAAAGAAATATGTGGCTTCGGAGATATCAGAAAAGTAAATTATTTAAAAAGAAAGATATCGAAGATGCCATAGAAGAACCACTTAATGCATATAGGAGAGAAGTGCCTAAGATTGCTCCACACTTATCGTATCGCTTAAAGAAAAAATATCCAGGGCATAAGATAATTTATTCGAGTTTGGACTTTGAAATGCAAAAGAAAATAGAAACTATTGTAAAGAATTATAGTCAAAGATTATATTTTCAGAATATTAAGAATGCAATTTGCTTGATTATTGAAAACGAAACACGACAGGTTAAAGCATATATTGGATCTGCTGATTTTTATAATGAAGAAGATGGTGGACAAGTAGATGGAATAATGGCGGTAAGATCTCCGGGTAGTACTTTAAAACCTCTTTTATATGGAATCGCAATAGATCGTGGTTTGATTACGCCCAAATCTTGCGTAAGTGATGTTCCTTTAAGTTTATCGGGATACGAACCGGAAAACTATGATGGAGAATTTTATGGTAATGTTAGTATCGAATTTGCACTTTCTAATTCGTTAAATGTTCCGGCAGTTAAAGTTTTAGCTCAACTGGAATCCCAAATTTTGATAGAAAAGTTGATAGATATAAATTTTAAACAGATTAAGAAAGATCAAAATCATCTTGGATTATCTATGATCCTTGGTGGATGTGGAACAACACTCGAAGAATTGACATCAATGTATGCTTCTTTTGCTAATGAAGGTTTATACAAAAATCTACAATATGTTACAGAATCTAAATCTACATCCGAAATAGAACTGCTATCGAAAGAGTCAACTTTTATGATTACAGATATCTTGACCCAATTAACAAGGCCTGATCTTCCTTTGGATTGGTCTAATAGCCAACATATGCCTAAAATAGGATGGAAGACCGGAACTTCATACGGAAGGAGAGATGCCTGGAGTATTGGATACAATAAGAAATACACAGTAGGAACTTGGGTTGGAAATTTTTCCGGCGAAGGTGTACCAGAATTAAGTGGGGCCGAAAAAGCATCACCATTATTATTTAAGGTGTTTAATGCAATTGATTATAATTCTGAAACAGAATGGTTTCATACTCCAGCAGGTTTGAGTTTTAGAGCTGTTTGCCCCGAAACAGGATTAATTCCATCTGAATATTGCGAAAGTGATATAATCGATTACTTTATTCCCGGTGTTTCATCAATGAAGGTGTGCGAGCATATTAAAGTAGTTCCAATCTCAATTGATTCATCAATTTCCTATTGTACTTCGTGTAAACCAAAAACTGGTTATATAGAAGCTCAATTTCCAAATTTATCTGCCGAAATGATTACATATTATGAAACAAATAATGTAAGATACCTTAAGATTCCACCACATAATAGTGAATGTGAAAGATTGATGTCAGGAGATGCACCTGTAATTACTTCTCCAGTTAATGAAAATGAATATTATTTAGATACAGAAGATGAAATGCAGATTATGTTAAGCTGCCATGCTTCTAACGATGTTGAGAAAATATATTGGTATATTAATAATAAGTTTTATAAGGCAGTTAATACGAATGAGAAAATTTTCTTTGATCCACCTGAAGGAAAGGTGCAAATATCCTGTTCTGATGATAAAGGCCGAAACAGGAATATTAATATTTATGTAAAATATATATCATTTTAGTGGATAACATATTATACTACACAACCATTTCAAAAATGATGTTATAAATTTAAATCCTATTTTTTAAAATCAACGCCAATTCATATTTGTGTTATTATTTTAAATATAAACTGTTGTCAAGAGACTACATATTATGTTAATAAATCAATTTTAGTTCATTCCTGCCAGCCGGCCAATGTCAATAAGTTAAGGCTGAAAGCCTTTAATGTATAAGCACAGGGCAATTGCCCTGTGTTTGTTGTAAATGTTCAAGTTTAGCCCTGAAAGGGCGTCATGTAAAAACATTTCGTCCTTTCAGGACTTTTTTTCTTTCATTATTAATCATAGGGCGTTGCCCATTGCTAGTACACATCGCCCTTTCAGGACTAAAACCCTTAACTTATTGACATTGGCCAGCCGGTAAGCTGGTTAGGCATTTATAATTTTTATTCTTTTGATCTTTTAGTACTTGCTCCGTTAGGTCCAATACCAGCCTCATAACTTCCTAATTCTGTTCCACTTGCATCGTATCTCCATAAGGTACCATTAGCAGTAAAAGAAGGAGCTTCTAACGCAAAAATATTCCCTGTTTCAGAGTTAATATTAAATCCGTAAAAATACTTGTCAAGTAAAGAAGTTGTAGGAGCTGAGGTAGCTGTTATATCCATTTTGTATATACCTTGATATCCAAAACCTCCTCCGTAAAATAGGTTGTTTCCGTTTATGCCGGATTCTAAGCAAGTAGGATGTTGGTTATCACTAATTGTAATTGTTTGAGCTACTTCGTTTGTTGTTGGATCTATCCGAATAAGTTTTGAAGCTGTTTCAGATATAACTGACCAATCAGAATAATCATATTCAATATAACCATAACATAAAACCCAAAGATCACCATTAGCATCAACAGCAAAATCTCTTGGACTGTCGCCATCTAAAGTAATGGTTTTAACTACTTCATCGGTTGAAGGATCAATTACACTGATTGTATTGTCGTTTGTAAGTCCTCCACTATTAGCAATATAAACATAGTTGTTAAGGTAAATTAAATGTTCCGGGCCTGCTCCAACCGAAATAGTTTTTGTTACAGCTAAAGCATCAAGATCAATAACTTTAACAACACCATCTTCGCCCCATTGTGTAACATAGCCTTTGTTTTTATTAATACCGACAAAATAACGAGGTGAAGTTAAATCAGTAATTACACCGTGCTCAATAAAATCATGACTTTGAAAAATTTCTATTTTATTTGATATATTAACTACTATGTATGCTTTATCATTATATACTGTGAGTGATTGAACTACATCACCAAGAGATCTGTTATTTATTGACTTAAAAATTTCGTTTGTTAAGGTATCGCCGTTATACGCGTAAAAACTAACAGAACCGTTTCCTGCACCGTACGCACCTTCATTTGTTATGAATACTCCGTCAGAAAATATTCCTGAAATTGAATCGTCATCATCATCACAAGCTGTAACAAAAATTGCTAATGACAGAAATAAAAATAACCATTGCTTTAGATTTAACTTTTTCATTTTTTAAAATTTTAGATTAATTTAATTGTTTGTTAAAATTATACGATAAGCTTATTGAATAATATCTTAACGGCATAGCATAAAATGCCATAACCTCATATGTTTCGTTCCAAATATTATTAATTTTAAAGTTGATGTTTAGATCAGAAGCTTTTAATTTAAAAACTCCACCTATGGCTAAATCAGCTACCTGGTATGGATTAACTGAACCGGAATTATCTTTTGTAATATATCTTCGACCTACATAACTGTGAATATATCTAAGATGTAACCATTTATACGATGCTTTAAGTCCTATATTACTTTTATGTTCAGGAATATACATTAGTTGTTTCCCAATACTGCTTTCTTCGGCGTTTTCAGACTTTTCATAAGTTGATTTAGTATAGGTATATAAAAAATTTGTTGACAGCTTAAAATCTGAAATCTTATAAATATAATTTAGACTTGTTTCAATCCCTCTCGCCCATAGTTTTTCCACATTTTCAGCAGACCAATAACTACTTGATGTTGGCAACCAGATTATATGATTATTTAAATTAATATTAAATGCTGATATTTCAATATTCAAAAGATTCCGTGAAAAAGAATGATTCAAATTTATTCCCAAATCTTCACTCCAGCCATTTTCTGATTTTAAATCAGGATTTCCGCCCGGAGCCCAATACAAATCGTTAAGAGCAGGGAGATTGTAATTTTTAGAGATATTGGTATTCAGATTAATAAATTTATTTACATGATAACGTGAACTTAACGAAAAAGTAAAAGGTGTAAATTCGTTATCAACAAGTTCTTCTCGAAAACTTAGTACAGTTGCAAAAGTTTTTGGATCATTAAAGTATTTAAAAGAAGAGTAAATTGCTGTTCGGTTTCTGAATTGATCAGTACCGTAATTTGTAGTGTTCACTTCTTCGTATGTGTTGTTTAGTCCAATATTTAAAAGAAAATTATTTTTTATAGAGATTTTATTTTCAATTTCACCAATCAATGAATTGTTTTTCATTTTGGAAACTAAATCAATTAAAGAATCTTTATAGATTAATGATTCGTAATTGTAATATAATCTCGAGTACCATGATGATATTTCTCCGTTTCTATTCCATGTTGCAGAGAATCGTAAAAGTTCGGAATTTTCATTTGCAGCACTAATGCTGCTGGTCATCATTGCAGGAATTTCGCGATAATAATCCTGAGCCCATATATTAGTTGTTAAACTCTGATTGCTGTTAATTTTAATTAAATTAGACTGTAG
>JAUVUS010000017.1 GCA_030600865.1 Bacteroidales bacterium
AAGTTCGAAAGTTATGCCTGCAGCAAGTGTTACAGATGTTACAGTTCCAATATAGGATTTTAAATTAATTTGATTAACAACCTGATCACTTACATTATATGATCCTAAAAAATGAATAGACAAAGGAGCAATTATAAAATAACCAAATAGCACTCCAGTTAAGAAAAGTAATGAACTAATCAACACAGCTCCCCGTGTGTGTTTAGCTTCATTTTCATGTAGTGCAGGTTTAATAAAGCGCCAAAACTCCCAAAATATATATGGAAAACCAACAATTATACCTGCAAAGATAGACGTAGTAATATGCATGGTAAATTGACCTGCCATTTTAATGCTTATAAGCTGAAATGATTTTGTATTTATACATAACTTGGGTATGTCAACTTTTTGGCCTAAAAGACATAAGAGTTTGTTTGTATAAAAGTCAGGATTTTTAGGAGCAAGAATTATTTTATCGAAAACGATTTCATGAAATATAAAAGCTGCAATAGCAATAATAATAACTGCAGAAAAAGCACGAATTAAATGCCATCTTAATTCTTCAAGATGTTCAAGAAATGTCATATTGCTTTCGAAAGCCATATTTGATTTTTGATTTTTTTTAAATTGGAGCTTATTTGGTATTTGTTAATTGTTATACAATTCCTTCTCTCAAAATATCATGTAAGTGAACCATGCCAATATATTTGTCTTTTTGTACTACTACAAGTTGGGTAATATTATTATTTTCCATTAAATGAAAAGCATTTATAGCAAGCTCGTCCTTATTAATTGTCTTTGGATCCTTCGACATAATATCTTTGGCTGTTAAGTTTTCGAATGAATCATATTTTTGAAGCATACGTCTTATATCACCATCTGTGACTATTCCGAGAACTTTATCTGATTTGCCTAATACAACAGTTGCTCCAAGGCGTTTTGAACTTATTTCGATTATTACATTTTTTACATTTTCATTTTCAGTAACCTTAGGAACTTCATTGTTTTTATATAAGTCGTTAACACGCATGTAAAGTTTTTTACCTAAAGCTCCGCCAGGATGAAATTTCGCAAAATCTTCACTTGAAAATCCACGGTATTCTAATAAGCATACGGCAAGAGCATCACCAATTACAAGCTGAGCTGTTGTACTATTTGTAGGGGCAAGATTATTTGGGCAGGCTTCTTTATCGACAGTTGACTTTAAAACATAATCGGATTGTTTTCCTAAAAATGAATCTGCATTAGACACCATTCCGACCAAAGTATTCCCTCTGCTTTTGATTAGAGGAACCAGTACTTTTATTTCGGGAGTATTTCCACTCTTTGAAATGCAAATAATTACATCATCCTCCTGAATAATTCCTAAATCGCCGTGTATTGCATCTGCTGCATGCATAAAAATAGCCGGAGTACCTGTTGAGTTTAAAGTAGCAACAATTTTTTGAGAAATATTGGCACTTTTCCCAATACCGGTAACAATAACTCTGCCTTTACTTTGATATATGGTTTTTACAGTCTTTTCAAAATCCTGATCAATGTAATCAGCTAATCTCCTGATAGATTCAGATTCCTGTAAAATTGTATTTTTAGCTAATTCGATAATATTCATATGTAAATAGTTTAAGATTCCGATATTAATCAAAAAGTGTATAAAAATGTCGGATTTAATATTATGATTTTAAAAAAATATTGTAAATTTATATACAAATGTATTTATTTTTAAGATAAACACAGAAAGTTTCGTTTTAAAACATGTTTTAGAAGTAAATTAAAAGTTTGTTCATTCAGATTTTTTATTTTTATTTTATAAATTGACCTAAATCGTTTTATTATAATATATTGTTTGGCATGAGTGTAGGAGCTGATATTTCATTAAAAGACAACCTGAAAAAATATTTTGGATTTGATGCATTTAAAGGCAACCAGGAGGTTGTTATAAGAAATGTACTTGAAGGTAACGATTCATTTGTTTTAATGCCAACCGGAGGTGGCAAATCATTATGTTATCAATTGCCCTCCTTAATTATGGATGGAACTGCAATTGTTATATCTCCGCTTATTGCATTAATGAAAAATCAGGTAGATGCAATGCGTGGGTTTAGTACAGAAGAAGGGATAGCACATTTTCTTAATTCTTCTCTGACAAAAACTCAAATGCAAAAAGTAAAACAAGATGTTAAGGATGGTAAAACAAAGTTGCTCTATGTAGCACCGGAATCACTTACTAAAGAGGAAAATATTCTTTTCTTGAAACAAATAAAAATTTCCTTTTATGCAGTTGATGAGGCGCATTGTATTTCGGAATGGGGCCATGATTTCAGACCTGAGTACAGACGTATCCGACCCATAATAAACAAAATTGGACTTGCTCCCTTAATTGCATTAACAGCCACAGCAACACCTAAAGTACAAAGTGATATTCAGAAAAACCTGGATATGCTGAATGCAAATGTTTTTATATCTTCTTTTAACAGGGAAAATCTGTATTACGAAGTTCGCCCAAAAGTTGATGCAGCCAAAGAGATTATCAAATTTATAAAAAATAATTCCGGAAAATCGGGAATAATTTATTGTTTAAGCAGAAAGAAAGTTGAGGAACTTGCCGAGATTTTAAAGGTAAACGGAATAAAAGTTTTACCGTATCATGCAGGAATGGATGCTGCAACACGTAGTCAGAATCAGGATAGATTCCTTATGGAAGATGTTGATGTAATTGTTGCAACTATTGCATTTGGTATGGGTATTGATAAACCTGATGTTCGGTTCGTGATTCATTACGATATTCCCAAAAGCCTTGAAGGTTATTACCAGGAAACAGGTCGGGCAGGTCGTGATGGTGGCGAAGGGAAATGTTTAACGTTTTATAGCTATAAAGATATTCAGAAGCTTGAAAAATTTATGCAGGGGAAACCTTTAGCTGAGCAGGAAATAGGAAAGCAATTGTTATTGGAAACTGTAGCATATGCTGAAACTGCTGTTTGCCGAAGGAAAATATTATTGCATTATTTTGGAGAAGAATATCACATTGAAAATTGTGAAAATTGTGATAACTGTAATCATCCAAAAGAGCAATTCGAAGGGCAAGATGATGTTGTTTTGGCTTTAGATGCAATTATAGCTGTTAAAGAAAAATTCAAATCAGAGCATGTTGCAAATGTACTTGCAGGAGTTAAAAATACGGTTATTAAATCGTATAAACATCATGAGCTAGATGTTTTTGGCGAAGGTTCGAAAGAAGACCCAAAATATTGGAATGCCGTTTTAAGACAAGCACTTGTGGCTGGTTTTATTGACAAGGATATTGAAAATTATGGATTGTTAAGTGTTAATGAGGCAGGTAGAAATTTTATTAAAAATCCAAGGTCATTTACTTTAACAAAGGATCATGATTATGAATCTTCTGATGATGAGATGGATACTAAGTCGGGGGCGGGGAAAACTGCTGCCTTAGATACAGAACTCTCTAATATTTTAAAGGACTTAAGGAAGAAGGTAGCAAAAGATTTGAATCTCCCTCCATTTGTAATATTTCAGGATCCGTCAATTGAAGATATGGCCATTCAATATCCGATTACTTTAGAAGAAATGCAGCAAATTGCCGGTGTTGGTGCAGGTAAGGCTCAAAAATACGGTAAGGAATTTGTTGAGTTAATAAAAAAATATGTTGAGGAGAAAGAAATTATCCGGCCAATGGATATGGTTGTTAAATCGGTTGTGAATAAATCAGGGATGAAGGTTTATATTATTCAAAGCATTGACCGACAAATATCTTTAAAGGATCTGGCCGATGCTAAGGGTTTGGAAATGTTTCAATTGCTCGAGGAAATTGAATCAATTGTTCAGTCTGGAACTAAATTAAATATTGATTATTATATCAATGATACTATTGATGAAGATAAGCAGGAAGATATTTACGAATATTTCCGGGAAGAGGCTGAAACAGAATCTATTGACGCTGCCCTTGAAGAACTTGGAGAAGATGAGTATTCGGAGGAAGAAATCAGGTTAATAAGAATTAAATTTTTCTCTGAACTAGGAAATTAAATTAATTTATTGATTTGCACTAAAAAAATGATAACTTGGCTGGGATGTAAAAGCATCCCTTTTTTAATTAACCAGATAAATAATAGAATTTGTGGAAACAGTATTAAAAATAAATAATCTAAGTAAAAATTACGGGAATATTCAGGCTATTCGAAATGTGTCTTTTGAAGTAAATAAAGGAGAAGTTTATGGTCTTCTGGGACCTAATGGAAGTGGAAAAACTACAACTTTAGCTGTTGTTTTAGGAATTCTAAACGCAAATGGAGGTAGTTATCAATGGTTTGATGAACCTTTTACTAAACTAGCCCGTCGCAGAATTGGTTCTTTGATAGAAACTCCCAATTTTTATCCTTACCTAACATTGTGGGAGAATTTAAAAATTGTTGCAAAAATTAAAAATGCTCCTGATGAAGATATTAATCATGCTCTGGGCGTAGCAAATCTTCTAAAAAGAAAACACACTAATTTTGGGCATTTGTCACTTGGCATGAAACAGCGAATGTCAATGGCTTCAGTTCTTATTGGCAATCCGGAAGTTTTGGTTCTGGATGAACCAACAAATGGTTTAGATCCTGAAGGATTTGCAGAAGTAAGAAATATTATTCAATCGCAGGCAAAAGAAGGTAAAACGATCATAATAGCCAGTCATATTCTTGACGAAGTTGAAAAAGTTTGTTCACATGTTGCAATCTTAAAATCAGGCGAATTAATCGCAAATGGTAGAGTTGGAGAATTATTATCTTCAGATGAAACGGTGTTTATACAATCAGAAAGGATAAATGAACTTACAGAGATTTTAAATGATTCTGAATTAACAAGTAAGGTTTATATGGTTGAAAATGACTTAGCTGTAGTTTTAAATGCCAATTTTAAATCGGCAGATTTGAGTAAATTTTGTTTTGAAAAAGGATTTCCTCTTTCAAAAATTGTGGTTAAAAAACAAAGTCTTGAAGATCAGTTTTTAGAATTAGTTAAATAAAATAAACATTTGAATTAATTTATATAAAATGAAAAAATTATTCAATCTTGAAAAAATAAAAGCACTATCATATCCTGCCTTTAAAACTTTAATGATAATTCATTTTTTGCTTTTCTTTTTAGTGATTCTGGTAGTTTCAAGAGCACATTTTAGCATTCCCGGTTTTTCAATTAAAGGTCTGTATCAATTTCCGAACATTTGGCAGTTTTTTCCCTGGGTAGCAAGTTGGTTTAACCTGTTTTTGGCAATCGTAATAATTATTTTAGTAGGAAATGAATTTTCATTTCGCACTTTCCGTCAAAATGTTATTGATGGTTTAAGCAGAAATGATTTAATAAAAGGGAAGCTAATATTAATTTTTACAATTGCTGTATACACTTTAATAATGGTGTTACTTGCAGTTTTTATTTTTGGGCTGATTAACACAAAAAATATTTCATTTGATATAATATTTGAAAACTCATACCTGATTCTTATATATTTTGTTCAGGCTATAGGTTATATGACTCTGGGATTACTTATTTCAATAATTCTCAGGAATAACGCGCTTTCAATTATCATGTTTATATTATACTTTTTCCCAATAGAGCCAATTATCAGGGTAATGTTTAAGGCAGAAGCAAGAAATTTTTTCCCTATTAAAATTATCTCGAACTTAACGCCAACTCCCGAATTTCTTACCATGGCATCGGAAAAATCATATACTAATGCTTCGGGGACAAGCTCATTAGATTTTAGTGAAATTGGTTTATTGCCTGAAAAACTTCCTGTAGGAATTACTGTTTTACTTGCTGCAGGTTATATTGGATTTTTTATTGCAGTTTCAACTCTTTTATTGAATAAAAGAAATTTATAAATGAGTTATTATTACGATTTAGTATCTAATGCATCACGAAGTCCGTTCCCAACCAGGGTAAACGATAAGACCATAAGCATAATTGCAATTCCAGGAAGAATCGCCAAATAGGCTTTATCCATAATGATATAACCATAATGTTCTTTAATCATTGTACCCCAGGATGGTACAGGTGGTTGTACGCCAATTCCCAGAAAACTTAATCCTGCTTCGAGAAGAATTGCTGTAGCAAAATTGGCAGCCGATATTATAATTACAGGACTCATTACATTAGGTAAAATATGACGAAAAATGATTCTTGTGTTACCAAAACCCAGAGCCCTGGCTGCTTCGACATATTCCTTCTCACGCACACTTAATACCTGTCCACGAACAACACGTGCTACTTCAACCCACATGGTTAAACCAACGGCAATAAATATTTGCCAGAATCCTTTTCCTATTACCAAAGTAATGGCAATAACCATAAGTAAAGTTGGAATTGACCATATAACATTAATAAGCCACATTATTAAATCATCAACTTTCCCTTTATAATAACCAGCAATAGCACCCAATGTAATACCAATTAATAAAGAAATAAATACGGAAATAAATCCCACAGAAAGAGAAACTCGCGCTCCAATCAGTAAACGGCTTAGCATATCCCTGCCAAAACGATCAGTACCGAGAATGAAATGTTTTGTTACTATATGATTTGTTTCTATATCGGTTTTAACTTGTACAAAGTATATTTCTTGTTGATTTCCTTTAATGTCGGTATAGCAATACTTATTATCCTTAAAAGTAATCTTTGATCCGTATTGAACTTTAGCTATAACATCTATTGGATTTAACTTTTTGTAAAAAGGTTCTTCGCCGGAAATATCGTTAAATTCTTCGATTATTAATTTTTCATTTTCGAAATAGTAATTGTTTATAGGGATATAAGTGAATTTATCTTTTTTGCCAAAAATCATTTTTTTAAATAATCCGATATCTTCTTGAAGTTCATTTTTTTGAACTTTCAACATAAGGCATTTAAATCCTGGTTTTTTAGTAGATATTTCCAGAATTTGGGTATTGGCAAAACTGGTTTTATCGGGAGTTATTAAATAGCCAAGTATTCCTATGATTAAAGTAAATATTATAAAAAACAATCCACTTAACGATAGTTTGTTTCTCTTGAACCTTTGCCAGGCAAGATAGTTAAGGGAGCCGGTTATTTCAGTTTTCTGTTTTCGGAATAGCATACTTGAATCAAAATTATCCTTTTTCTTGAAAATATCGGTCTTTCCAGTTAAAATTTCCAATTAATCCAAAAATTACGGTAAACACAATATAAAATGGATAGATAATTTGTAAAGGAAAAAACAGCCAAAGTAATTTTAGCGTATGAAAGAATTTTGTAACAGGAATAAGAATAAGTAAATCAAAAATAGATTTTATAATAAATAATAAAATAAAAGTATTTAGGAAAGAGAAATCCCAAATAGTATATGCAAAACTAAAAGCTAAAACCAAATTCGCAAAAGTAACGATAAGGGCCGTAAAAATAATATCAAAATCACGATAGGCTTTACTTTTTGACGTCCATCTAATGCGTTGATTTAAAAGCTCTTTGACAGATTTAACAGGTTTTGTATAAACAATGGCTTCTTTCGACCTGATAAAATGAATGCTCTTTTTGTTAATTCTTTTTGCATATAACATCAGAAAGATATCATCACCTGAAGTTATATGATTTTTTATATTACTATTTTCATATAATGATTTTTCGAATAATAAATTAGCACCGTTACACATTATTGGCTTATTTATACCAATTGCACCGGCTCCCGATCCTATTAAACTTAAAAATTCAAAGGCTTGAAGTTTCTGAAATATATTATTATTCCTATAATTAAAGGCCACCGGGCCGACTAATAATTTAGGTTTGAATTGAATGTAGTAATTCACTAAAGTATTTAACCAATTCTTATTCATTGCACAATCGGCATCTGTTGTAATAATTATATCCGAATTCGAGTTTTTAATTCCATAAGCCAGTGCTTCTTTCTTGCCTTTTTGTCGCCTGCCTGTCGGCAGACAGGGCAGACAGGTCTTGCCTGTTTTGTTTTCGGGAAGATCAAACAATTTTATGTGTTGAAAATCCTGAATAAATCTGGAAATTATGTCTTTGGTGTTATCTGTAGAATGGTCGTTAACAAAGATTATTTCAGTATTTTCTTTTGGGTAAGTTTGGGTAGATAAGGATTTTAAAAGCTGTAAAACATTATTTTCTTCGTTTCGGCAAGCAATAACTATGCTTATCGGAATTGTGTCGAAAATGCCTGAACTTACAAAGGTTCTAAGTTTCATCCAACCAATAGAAAAAATGAGAATTGTTAAAGAATAAATTCCAGTTATTGAAAGTGCTATATATTCTGCAATTGTCATATCTATCAAAAGTAATAAAATTCATTATGAATTTTGCTATTGCTTTAGGCCATCAATTTTTATAACTTAGCTAAAATCATATTATCATGAAAAGTATAAGTTATTTTCTAAAGCCACTGATTGTACTTCTTTTAACTATAATAGTTGTTGAATGTAATTCGCAATCGGATGATTTGCAAAATCAAAACTGTATTGACAGGGAGCCTGTTGTTGCGGGATCGTTTTATCCCGATAAACCAGAGGCTTTAAAAAACCAATTAGAATCATTTTTTGCACGTGCCAAGTATGTTAAAACATACGATGATGTTTTGGCTATAATTGCGCCACATGCTGGTTATGTTTATTCGGGCAAAGTTGCTGCATCGAGTTATAATCAGATTGATTCGTACAAAGAATATGAAAATATTTTTGTTATAGCTTCGAGTCACAGGGTAATGTTTAATGGAGCATCAATTTATAATCAGGGCGATTATGTTACTCCTTTGGGAAAGGTAAAAGTAAACATGGAGCTCGTCAATAAACTAATCGACGAGAACGAAATTTTTGTTTTTAATCCGGATGCTCATTCTGCGGAACACAGTCTCGAAGTGCAGTTACCATTTTTACAATATAAAATGAAAAAGGATTTTCAGATTATTCCTATCGTAACTGGTACTCAAACTCTTGGTGAAGTTAAGAAGATTGCAGAAGTGTTAGCTCCTTATTTCAACGAAAAAAATTTATTTATCATAAGTACAGATTTTTCGCATTATCCAAATTATGAGGAAGCTAAGATAGTGGATAAAAAAACAGGAGATGCTATTGTGGCTAATTCCGTGGTTAAAGTTGTCGATGCCATTAATGAAAATGCATCTGCAAATGTTGAAAACCTGGTAACCAGTTTATGTGGATGGCCGGCTGTTCTTACTTTATTGAATATAACAGAAAGAGATCCCGGAATACGGGTAATTCATATTGATTATCAAAACTCAGGTGATGTTTTAGGCGACAAAAGCCGTGTTGTTGGTTATCATGCTATCATTTTTACAAAGAAAAAAGCACAAGATATGTCAGAAAATCAGTTTAAGCTAACTAATCTGGAAAAGGAAAAACTTTTGCAGATTGCCCGAACTACTATTGATGAGTATTTATCAACAGGGAAAATTCTGAAAATTGATAAATCAGAATTAACAAGTGCCATGGAATCCGACTGCGGTGCATTTGTTACCTTACATAAAGCCGGAGTTTTACGTGGATGTATTGGCCGTTTTGTTTCCGATGAACCATTGCATGCCATTGTGCAAAAAATGGCCATTGCTGCAGCTACCGAAGACCATCGTTTTCCTACAGTTGAAAAAGATGAAATGAGTGAAATTGATTTGGAAATTTCAGTATTAACTCCTTTAAAGAAAATAGATTCGATTGATGAAATTGAAATGGGCCGACATGGAATTTATATTAAAAAAGGATTTGCTACAGGAACATTTTTACCTCAGGTAGCAATTGAAACAGGATGGACTAGAGAAGAATTTTTAGGTTATTGTGCACGAAATAAAGCAAGAATAGGCTGGGACGGATGGAAAGATGCTGATATATATATTTATGAAGCATTAGTATTTAGCGAAAAAGATATTAAAAAGGAATAATTATGAGTACTTACGGATTTTTACATATGAATGGATATTTGTCACTGATTTCTTCTTTTTTCAATTTTTAACTTTAGGCATTCTAGGCATTTTAAGTATTTAAAATTTCATGACAGATTAATTACATTATATATTGTGTTATCGATGTAAATTGAGAATGAAAGATTCAAATAAAAGATATGTTAAACCCGGAATTATTTTGCTGGGTTTTATTGCTTTAGCAACACAGATTATTTTATTAAGGGAGTTTCTTACTTTCTTTAATGGGAATGAGCTGGTTATTGGAATTATTCTTGCCAACTGGATGTTACTTACAGGTTTGGGAGCATATCTTGGTAGATTTATTGGTAATAATGAAACCAGGATTCATTGGATTCTAATCCTGTTGGGTTTATTGGAATTCTTACCAACTATTACTGTTTTAGCTTTACATATTTTTTGGTATACGTCTTTTCCACCGGGAATGATGGCCGGAATCATTCATGTATTTTATTATTCATTGATAATTTTAAGTCCTTTCTGTATAATTTCAGGAATGCTATTTACTCTTTTTGCTAAAGAAGAATCATTCAAAACTGAAGAAAATAAGATTGGCGATGTATATGCATGGGAATCACTGGGCAGTTTAATTGGTGGTATTATTTTAAACTTTTTGCTGATTTGGATATTTACTACTTTTCAGAGCTTATTTGTGCTGATGATTTTAGTTGCGATTTTAACTGTTATAATGAGTATTAAAGTCAATTACTATTTTACTTCCGGAGCATTAGTTTTTGTGGTCTTGATTTTTAGTTTTTTGTTTTTAGAAAATAATTTGGATAAAAAAGTCAGGGAGTTGGCTTTCCCGGGTCAAACCATAACTTATACCAGTGATTCTCCTTTCGGTATTTTTGTAATTACCCAACAGGAAGAGCAAATAAATTATTATGAGAATAATATTTTAATGGCAGCTTCAGGCGATATTGTTGCAAGAGAAGAATCTGTACATATTGCAATGGTTCAACACCAAAATCCCCAAAATGTATTGGTTTTATCCGGAATTATTTCAGGACTTATTGATGAGATTATAAAATATCCTGTAAAGTCAATTGATTACGTTGATGTAAATCCTGAAATAATAAAAATCGCCAAGCAAAATCTTAAGGCTGATTCTTATGAAAATCTTAATTTAATAGAAAAGGATGCTCTTCGGTTTTTAAAAAAGAATCAAAAAAAGTACGATGTAGTTTTAATTAATTTACCCAAACCATCAACTATTCAGTTAAACAGATTTTATACTCAGGAGTTTTTTCAATTATTAAAAAAGAGCTTAAATAATGATGCAGTTATTTCTTTATCAGTTCCATCCGGTGCAAACTATATGAGCGATGAAACGAAAAGCTTATTATCTATTATTTATTCGACATTAAAGTCGGAATTTAAAAATGTGCTTATTCTACCTGTCGGTGAAGATTTTTTATTGGCATCGGATACGCCTTTATCACACAGGATTGCAGAAAAAACAGAAGAAAAAAATATCCCCGCCGAATATGTGAATACATATTATTTCGATGATGAACTATTAGGCTTTCGGAGTCAACAAATTTTAGAGCAGATTGATTTAAAAGCTCCTGTAAACAAAGATTTTAGCCCGGTATTTTACCAAAGTCAGATTAAACTCTGGATGAGTCATTTTAGCGTTAAATATTGGCTTCCTGCTTTATTGATATTACTTTTTTCAGGTTTCTTTTTTATAAGGGCAGGAACAATTTATAAAGGAGTTTTTGCAGCAGGCTTTGCCGGAACAAGTATTGAGATTGT
Organism: Bacteroidales bacterium; assembly: GCA_030600865.1. Taxonomy (GTDB): domain Bacteria; phylum Bacteroidota; class Bacteroidia; order Bacteroidales; family UBA12077; genus UBA12077. The sequence goes on from JAUVUS010000017.1 coordinate 11,705, forward strand.
TTTAATGCTGGTTTTCCAGGTGATTTTCGGCTATGTTTATGCTGTTGTCGGAATCTTTATTATGATTTTTATGGGAGGATTGGCTTATGGAGCTTATTATCTTCCCAAATATTTTAAATATGCTGACAAGAAAATATTTAGTAAACTACTCTTAGGGATTGCCTTGTTTGCTTTTATTTTGCCCCTTATTTTTTTATTACTTAAAAATATTCAGATTCACGATATTATACTGTTTATTTTGTTTGTATTGCTGATATTGGTAATATCGGTTTTAACCGGAGCTATATTTTCTGTGGCAAGCAAAATTGCAAGGGGCGATTATGGTGCTGTTGCATCCGGTACTTATGGATTGGATTTACTGGGAGCCGCAACCGGGGCATTATTAGTTACGATATACTTAATCCCGTTATTAGGTTTTGGATGGTCGGTTGTGCTTATTGGTGTTTTTAATCTCTTGATCGCTGTGGTAATTGGTTTAAAAAAATGATTAATCATAGAATAGCATCAAGTACAAAATATCGAGTATTAAGTTGTATGGTGTCAATGCCTAAATAAGGTTGACCGTTTTTACTTGATACTCAATACTTGATACTAAAATCTATATATCTAATTAAATTATTTGCATTTGCTTATATTCAGCTTTAAATTTGGATACAGATAGTGTAAGGATATGAGAAAGAAAATCAATAAACGTGAATTCCTGAAATATGGATTTTTAGGTTCCTGTGCATGTGCATTGGGGGTAGGAAAGGTTCATGCAATTACTAAGGGATTTTCTGAAAAAACAGACGATTTATGGAAATGGAGCAAATTATCGAAATATTTTATTGATACACCACGTGGTGCAAAATGCCTGATTTGCCCTAACGAATGTACTTTAAAAGAAGATGAAGTTGGCGACTGCAGATCACGCGTTAATTACAAAGGGAAAATATATTCGATTGGTTATGGTAATCCGTGCTCACTGCATGTGGATCCTATTGAGAAAAAGCCGCTTTATCATTTTTTACCGGAGAGCAGGACTTTCTCGTTGGCTGTTGCCGGATGCAACCTCGCATGTTTGAATTGTCAGAACTGGCAAATTTCGCAGGTTAGTCCTAAAGAAACCCGCAATTATGATTTAATGCCACCGGAAGTTTATAAACAGGCAAAACATTATAACTGCCAGTCTATAGCTTATACATATTCAGAACCTATATCTTTTTACGAGTATTTTTACGATTCGGCAAAAATGGCAAAACAGAATGGTATTAAAAACATAATGGTTTCTGCCGGTTATATCAACGAAAAACCACTACGGGATATAGCTCAGTATGTGGATGCTGCTAACATTGATTTGAAAAGTTTCGATGATGATATTTATGCAAGATTAAATGGAGGAGCTCTTCAGCCAATTTTAGACAGCTTAAAAATTTTAAAAGATGAGGGTGTATGGTTAGAAATTACAAACTTAATTGTTCCCGAATGGACAGATAATTTGAATATGATCAAACGCATGTGCGATTGGTTATACAAAAATGGTTTTAAAGACACACCATTACATTTTAGCCGGTTTACTCCAATGTATAAATTAACACATCTTCCATCAACTCCTGTGAGTGTATTAAAAAAAGCCCTGACTATTGCACAGGATGCCGGTCTGAATTATGTTTATATCGGAAATGTTCCCGGCTCTAATGCTCAAAATACAGTTTGTCCAAAATGTAAAAAGATTGTTATTGAACGAAAAGGCTACCGCATTTTACAAAACAATATTGTAAACGGGAAATGTAGTAATTGCAATACTCACATTGCGGGTGTTTGGGATTGATGATTTTAGATTCCTGCA
>JAUVUS010000413.1 GCA_030600865.1 Bacteroidales bacterium
ATGCTTCTTATTGTAATATTCCTCCGGGTCAATCTCTTCATGTGTTAATCCCTATTTCGTTTTCAAGATACTCATCGGCTTTTTGTACTATTTTTTCATCAGCGCTAAGCACCATAACTATTAATGTAATAAATTTGCCTTTTACTTCTTTCATGATATTTAATTTTTAGTTAGTAATTTGGTTTTAGTTATTTTTATTTAATTGTTTTTTTAGTTTTATAATTTCTTGTTCCTTTTTTTGCAATTCTATTTTTTGGGCATCTAATTCTTTTTTATCTAATACACCGAATTCAACAATTCGAATCAATTCCTGCTCTTTTTTCACTTCCTGTGTTACATCTTTTACAAAAAATAATTTATTTGTTTTACCGTTGCTTTTAACGAATACGATGCCAATATCTGTTAATATTTTACTTCCATTTTTAAGTATTGCCCTGGTTCTTTTCTTTGTTCCATTGTCAAGCTTATCATAAGGTATATATGGAAACAATATGTCAAATTTTAAATCGGATATTTCTTCGTTGGAATAACCAAAATGCTTATTGAAAGTTTTATTTACTTTAATTACCCGGCCTTTATTATCGCATATTATAATATTGTCAGGGGCATTATTTATAATCTGTTTAATTAATTCTTCGTTTTCCTTAACCTGCTTTAAATTATCTTCAATGGTTTCTTGTGAGGCAGCTGATTCCTCTATATTCTGCCTTAATTCTTCTTCCTGAGATTTAATCTCTTCAGAATCGTTCACTGCCTTGTTTTTTAACATTTCTGCAGTTTCAACAGCTTGTATTAAATTCTGCTCCTTTTTTAATGCCTCGGTAATATCTTTAATAAACAACAGGCGCTTATTAACTTCTCCATCTTTTATTTTTACAATATTAATATCAACCATTAACGTTTTTTCATCTTTGGTTTCTATCTTGGTTCTTTTTTTTGTACCATAAATCATTTTCTCGAATTTTAAATATTTAAAGATAAATTCGTGTTCTTTGTTTTTAACTTCATGTTCTTTATATTTAAATAGTTCCGTGAAAGTTTTGTTTACTTTTTCTATTTTCGCTTCATCGTTAATTATTACAATTGCTTCAGGGGCATTATCCATTATAGTTTTAACCAATTCCTCGTTTTGAGATACTTTTTTTATAGTTTCTTCCAATGTTTCCTGCGAAGTAGCTAATTCTTCCATATTTTGTTTAAGTTCTTCCTCCTGAGATCTTAGTTCCTCGGCATCTTGCAAAGCCTGGTTTTTTAACACTTCGGCTGTTTCTACAGTTTTAACAAGCTCTTGCTCTTTTTTAACATCATCTGTAATATTCGTTATAAATAGCAAATAATTTGTGTTGCCGTTGTCATTTATAGTTGTTATAAATATCCGGGCTAATAGTTTTTCATTTTTCTTAGTAAATAATTTTGATCTTTTCTCCTTATTAATAATAGAATTTTCGAGTTTTAATATTGGAAGAATGCTATTTATTTTATTATTTACAAGTTCTTTAGATGTATACCCTGTTAGTTCTGATATTTTTTTGTTTACCAATAAAATCTTATTATCCTCCTCGGAAACAGTTACTATCCCTTCAGGTGAGTTGTTAATTATAGTATTAATTGCTTGTTCCCTGTTTCTCAATTCTTCGAGCTGAATCTGGCTTTGTTTATCTTTTTCTGTTAAGTTGTCCCTCACAGTCTGCATTTCTTCTAAATTCTGTCTTAACTCCTCTTCCTGTGATGCTAGTTCTTCAGATTGCTTTTTAGTTTGTTCTAATAATTTTTCGGTATTCTGATTAATTTTTAAGCTGGCAATAGTGGAAGCTATATTTTCAGCAACTTTTTCTAAAAACTCAATTTTGTATTTTTCAATTTCCTTAAAAGAAGCAATCTCTATTACGCCAAAAATCTCATCATTTAAAAGTAACGGAACAAGTATTAAAGCATTTGCAGTTGCCTCTCCAAGTCCTGAAGTTATACTAACATATTGGTCCGGAATATCGACTAAATAAATTGTTGCCTTTTCAAATCCACATGCTCCAATTAAGCCTTCATTTAATTCTATCCTGTTATCACAAAACTTTTTTCTGTCGTAAGCATAACATGCAATTAGTTCGTAAAAGGGGGTTTCTTCATCTTTATTTAGTAAGAATACTCCCCCCTGATTGGCTTCTATATATTTGGTCAGGTTTTTTATTAGTTCGAAAGTAAGCTCTTCAAGCTTCTCATTATCCTTTCTTAAAAGTTCGCCAAATTTAGCCAGTCCTTCTGTTTTCCAATTATATTCATCATCAAATATTTTTCGTTTTGCCTCCTCTTCCTTATTCTCTACTAACGATTCTTTAAAGTTATTTAACGATTTAATAATTGAATTGTCAGACTGTATATCCTGATTTTCAAGTTTTCCATTAATTAAATTATCAATATATTTTTTAATTATAGTTTCATCTTTTTCTTTATTAATTTTATTTTGATCTGATTCCTTTTGTAAATTCGAAATTGTATTCGCATTATTCCTTAAATTAAACAGGTAATAACTGTATAAACATATTAGCAACATATCAAATATTACAATCCCGACATGTTCTGCCCTTATGGCAAAAAAACCGGAAAAAGATACATTAGTTCCCTGAACATGAAAATAAACAAGGTTGATAATAATATATATAAAAATAAAATATAGAGTTGCGATATAAATTTTTCGATTGCTTAGATTCATTTTAGAATTGTGTTACATATGTTTAAATGCAATTTCCTTTAAATTTGTTATGTAAAAAACATTATTCTGCATAACACCTTTAATAGTCGCCCTAATACTACATTAAGTCTATAAACTAACTATGTCGATTTTAATATGCCGGTGGTCGATAAATTAATCGGTTAGGATTGTTTTAGTTGCGAATAAGTATGAATTAATTCATATTTGATAAAAATACCTGTGGGTACAAAATTATTCGAATTCAAACTTCAATAAGAAATCATTACTAGTAATGAAAATGAGTTAATTTTCCTATTGATAATTTTTGAATTTGC
>JAUVUS010000161.1 GCA_030600865.1 Bacteroidales bacterium
CTACCTGTTTTATTGATTTTTAGATGAAATTCGCCAAGTTTATTATAACAATTTGACAATTCAGGGTGGCTTTCTCCAAAGTTTTTTTGATAAATATTGAGAGCCAAATGGAAATAATTTAATGCAGTTGTACTATCATTTGATATAACTAAGAATGATGCATAATTCATATAGGGTAATCCATGCCTATAATTATTAATGTCGTAATATTTATTTACAATTTCAATTGCTTTCAAATAATAGTCTTGTGCTTTTTTGTAGTTTTCGATTTTTTTATAACATTGGGCCAAATTTCCCAAGGTTATGAATGTTAGTTTGTTTTCTTCTTTTAAATCAAGACTCTTATAAAAATATTTTATTGCATCTATATAATCCTTATTTTTTCTATATATATTACCCAGGTTATTATAAGATGATGATAGTTGATTTTTGAATTTTACAGAGTCACTTTTAAAGATACTAATTGCCCTTAAATGAAAGTCTTTGGCTTTTGCGAAATCTTGCTGTATGTAAAAGATATTGGCTTTATTACCATAAATGTAAGCTAACAATAAAGAATTATTATTTAATAAAGATATTTTTTCAGCTTTATTATAACAATTAATGGCATTATTGTATTTACCTAATAATTTATTAATAATTCCGAGGTTTTGATATGAATATGCTAAAAAAGTACTATTATTTTTCTTAATATTTTCATATAAATTAACAGCATTTTGAGTGTATAATAGGGCACTGTCTAATTTCCCGGTTCTGCCAAATTTGACTCCTTTATTATAAAATAATTCTGCTTTTTCAAGTATTTTAATGTTTTCAAGACTGTCAGGGGATTGATTAACAGCTTGCACATTTACCGAAATAAACAGGAATAATACGAAAAGTAAATTTTTTAAATGCATTATTTCTTAGTTTGTACTTAAGGGCATTTCTAAAAATTATTTTTTATAAACCACAATGAGCAAAAGTAATTTACCTTCCGTGAGATCGCTTCGTTTAGCTCAGCGTGAATACAAATACCTTTAAATCAAAGCATTGCGAGCTTTGTGCTTTCTTAGTGTCCTTTGTGGTTAATTATTTTTAGAGTTTTTAGATATTTCATTTATATATACTATAAAAATGCAAAAAAGTTTTAAAAAAAACAAAAAATAAGTACCAATAAATCAGGAGTTTATCTAAATAAAATAAAAAAAGTTGAAAATAAGTTGAAAACAGGGGGTCACCTTTTTGCAATTTCCGGAATAAATAGGTGAGAGGACATTAAAGATAAAAGTTAAATAAATATTAAATATTAAATTTAAAAAAAAGGAACTATGAAAACATTAAAAAACATTTTTGGAATTGAAGAAACTAAAAAATCAATGAACAATTTTTCAAACAAACTTGATACAAATGCAATGATAATGATAAAAGGTGGTGATGAAAATGAAGATTTATGGGGACCACCAGCAGGAACTGGAAACTAATTTGCACTCCCTTTCTATTCAAATATACGTTCTAAAGTGTTGGCCAACTCAATGTATATGCTGAGCAGGCATACAATAGGGTATTTAATTTTTGCCTAAAATACCGATAATAAAGTAAATATTACAAAAACGGCAAAATATGCCCTGTCGAAGTATAATGTTGGGTTGGCCTTTTCTACCGAAACTAAAAACTTGAAATAAAAAATTAGAAACTATGAATACAAACTTTGAAATGATTGAAAAATATATCGATGGAGAATTGACAGGAAAGGAATTATTCAATTTTAAAGACTTACTGTCAACTGACAACGATATAAAGCGCGATTATAACCTGAGTATGGAAATCAATAACTCAATCATCGAAGATGATGTAATGGCGCTGAGAGAAACTATGGACTACATGTATGCGGAGGAATCTGAGGTTAAGAGAATACCGCCGGTATTTACTAAGCGCAGATTCTATTATGCTGCAGCTTCAGCTGCTTTATTAATTGCAACTGGAGGTTTAGTTCAGAGATTAGCAAGACCTGATTTGGATAATAATGCAGTTTTTGAAAAGTATTATGCTCCTTATGATGTCACCGTTACTTATCGTTCCGGAAATACCGAAGTAGATAGATTGTGGTTAAATGCACTCGAATGCTACGAAGAAAAAGATTTTGAGCATGCATTGATACTTTTTGAGGAAGTTTTAGTGACCAGAGAGAATGATCTGGCTGTTAGCTTATATTCCGGTATTTCATATATAGAAGAGGAAAAATACCAGAAAGCCACAAAATCATTTAACAATATTATTTCCCATAACGATAACTTGTTTATTGAGCAAGCTAAATGGTATTTGGCAATGTGTTATTTAAAAACTGAAAATACCGTTAAGGCAAAAAATGTATTAAATGAAATAATAAAAGAGGAAAGTTATTACAGGGCACAGGCAGCTAAAGTATTAAAAGATATCAAAAATTAACCGAGAGAAATTCATGCGAGATTCTATGAAAAACAATATAAAAACCATAAACGGCAAGATCGTGAGAGAAAACAAGAAAAAATATAATACTGAAAAAATTAGTTTTTTATCTCATATCTCGCATGGTATACGAACTCCGTTAAACTCAATCATGGGTTTTTCGAAATTACTGGTTTTAAGGGAATTAATTGATGAAAAGCAAAAAGAATATATTCAGGGTATTTTAAACGGAAGTAATTTATTACTACAGTTTGTAGATAATATTATGGATTTATCCCAATTTGAGGCAAACAACTATTCGTTAATAATAAGAAAATACGATATAAATCAGATTTTATGGGAATTTACTGAGGATTTTTACAACCGAAAAATTGAAAATAATGATACCGATATTAATTTGATGCTTGTGTGAGATACCAAGGTAAAGAATTTGGAAATTGAAACAGATTCGATGTTACTAAAAAAAGCTTTACGAAGAATTATTAATCTGGTATCTGTAAAATATCCTGTTGTAGAATTTGAATTGGGTTATCGTATAACCGAGAATAAATACTTGAATATATTTGTTCGTCCTGCAAAGGAAAAATTATCTGCTGATGATTTTTTAACCGAACATCAGTCGTATTCAATTGACGAAGATAATTCTTTCGATTATTTTAATTATAAGGTTCTATCCGGTTCAGCATCAATGCTGGGAGGTGAGCTGACTATGGATTCTGAAAACCAGGAATTCTCTTTTGTTATTCCAATAAAATATGAAAGAAATAAGGGATTTAATATAATTTAAACTAAGAAATTATGAGTACTTATAATATTTACATACCTACAGAAAAAGGTAAAATGAAAATAGATTGTAGTCAGATACTCTATATTGAAACAAGTCTTCAGTGTTCAAGGCTTACACTAATTAATAACGAAAAAATAGAGTTGTTATTAACCATAAATGAAACAGAGCATTTATTATTCGACCAGGGATTTTTCAGGTTTAATAATAAATACCTGGTAAATCTTCGTCATGTTGAGGTAGTATTTCCTTCAGAAGCATCTAAAGTTGTATTAGAAAACGGCAAAGAAATATTTGTAAATTATAATAAGCAAGATGAATTATTCAGAAGTTTAAAAAAAGTATATGATCTGCAGGAAACCGTCTAGACAATTTTAAAAGTTTAAGTTAGTATTTAAATTCTGGACAAAGGCCATCTCTAATTGATTTAGAGATGGTTCCTGTTTTATTTGTCAAAATTATGATGGAAGAAAGAAAAATTATTGTTATTAATGATAATGAATTACAAGTTAAAGAACTTAGCGAAATAGTATACATGGAATCTTGTGGTTGCAAAACCAAAACACATTGTTGCAAAGGCAAAGAATATTTAATAAAGAAATGTTTAAGCCGGGTTGAAGAAAAACTTCCAAATAAAAAGTTCTTTAAAATCCATAAATCATTTATTATAAATATTGATTATTTAAAAGGGGTAAATGCAAATAACACGGTATTACTACATAACGGAATTGAATTAAAAATTGCTCACCGAAAATATAAAGATTTTATGGAATTCGTGAAGTGTAAGTTTGAAATTTGGGAATAAAAGACAAAGTTCCTCAAAGACTTTTTGGACAGCCTCGACTTGTTAAATTATTTCAACAACCATTTCCAGACAGGGATAACCTGAATTTGATTTTTCTCAATTTTTATAGTTTCTTCTTCATCATAGCTAATGATAGTAGCTTTTTTTATGTTTAATTCTTTCATCGCGGCTAATAACGCTGCTATTTCTCTTTGTTTTGTTTCAATATTCGACACGGAATAACTTACCTGTATGAGTATTTGTTTTTTAGGAATGTAAAAATCAACTTCCAGTTTTCGCTTAAAATAACACAACTGATCTTTGTATCTCTTATATAAGTGGAGAAAGACAATGTTTTCAAGCAATTTGGAATCCTGATCGGTAATAAAAAGATTAAGAATTCCCTGGTCTATAAAATAATATTTCTTTTTTGTTTCTCTTTCAGTAAAAGAAGATGCATAATTATATAATGGAAAAATTAAATAAGCATCATGTAAATAGGAAATATACTCTGCAATTGTATTATTACCAATTTTAAGCCCGATGGATTTAATCAGGTTCTTGATCCTGTTTAAAGATGTTTCATTATTTACGCTTTCAGCTAATTTTTTTATTAATAATCTTAAAATATGTTCGTTCTGAATATGATTGCGGGCAATAAGATCGCCATAGAGAACTTTCATATAAATATTACTTAAATATTCTTTTGGATTTTGATATTTTGAAAGTTCAGGGAATCCGCCATAACGAAAATACTTTTCAAATTGATCTTTTATAATAAATCGTTGATTCGAAAACTCAAAGTTGCTTTCAATAATAATGGAATGAAAAGTTAAATATTCGTAGAAAGAAAGAGGAAAAACTTCCATGATCATATATCTTCCGCCTAATGTAGTGGCAATTTCCCTGCTTAACATTTTTGCATTACTACCTGTAATATATATATTATAACCAGTATCAGCTAACCGGCGTGCGAATTTTTCCCATCCATCTATATTTTGAATTTCATCAAAAAAGAGAATTGGCTTTTCATGGTACAATTCAAAAGCACTTTCAAGAATTAAATCAAAATGAGTAGAATTAAATTCAATAAAACGTTCATCTTCAAAATTTATATAGATAAAAATAGATTTGTTATTTTGTTTAATAATTTCTTTTATTTGTTGAAATAATAAGAAGCTTTTACCGCTTCTTCTAATACCACAAATCACATAATTAGCCATTGAGTCTAATGTGTAAAGTCTCTTTTTTACAGATGTTTTATCAATGAATTCATTACTCTCAACAATAATTTTTTTAATTGTAGTTTTATCCATTATCGTTTTTTTCTCAAATATAAGAAAATATTTAAATATAACATCTCGCAAACAAGATAAAAATAAATTAAAATATCTTTTGTAGAAGAAAAAACAGAATCATCCTTTTTTATTTGAGACTTTCCTGTATGTGTTATAAAACACAAAGCCGTTCGTCAAAAAATACGATACGAAAATGCCAAAATATGATACGGCAATGCAAAAAACGACCGATTACGGACAGTTTTTTGTGTTTTTCAAAATTTAACATTTTTTAGATTCAGGTTTTGTTTATACTTTCAAGCTTCAAATCAAGCGCTTGATTAATTAAAATTATGTTTAACTAAAAAAAATGAATTATGAAAAAAAGTCATTTAGAATTAATTAAAAAAGGAGAAGAAACGAATCTACTTTCTTCTAATTATTTTTCTGATGATCGTTTAACAAATGAAGAAGCTCTTGCAGTTAAAGGTGGTGTTACGTGTGCACGTGGATATAAATTAGGTGTTAGATGCGGATGTGGATACAATGATGCATTATCACACCAAGATTAGAAACTTTATAATTTGTTTTATAAACCATCTGAATACAATCATTCAGATGGTTTACAACTTTTAATATATTTAAACATGCAATGGTCAAAATATAATATTGTTTTCGAGCTTAATAATGATAAAGTTGGAATATTCAATTCCTTTAAAAATTCATTTATAACTTTATCAAAAGAAACATATCAAGAAGTAAAGAAACCAAAAGGAGAACAAATACAAATAGATAAATTACCCGAAGATTTATTAAATTCATTAATTGAAAATAAAAATATCGTTGAGTCAGATAATGAAGTGATTAATATTTTGAAGTTTAAATCATATCAAGATAGATTCATGGATTTCCTTATGAACATTATTTTGCTGC
>JAUVUS010000292.1 GCA_030600865.1 Bacteroidales bacterium
AAGAAGGCGAAGATGTAAATAAAGGAGATTTGTTACTAAAAATAAAACCCGACATTTATTTATCGGCTGTTGACAGAGCAAGGGCTGCAGTGAATTCGTCAAAAGCAAATAAGGCAAATAACGAAGCCTTTCTCGAGCAAATTAAAGCGAAGTATACACAAACTAAAAACGCGTATGATAGAAATAAGGTTTTGTGGGAACAGGAAACAATTTCTAAGGCCGATTACGAATCAGCACTTTCATCCTATGAAATGGTTAAAGCCGAATTAAAAGCTGCTAAAAAATCTGTTGAAAGTGCAATGTTTTCTATTGAAAGTGCTAAAGCATCACTCTCAGAAACCGAAGAAAATTTACGAAAAACGACTATTTATGCACCTATGAGTGGAACCATTTCGATGCTTAACGTCGAAAAAGGAGAACGTGTTGTTGGAACAATGCAGATGGCAGGAACGGAAATGTTACGGATAGCAAATCTGGATCGTATGGAAGTAAAGGTTGATGTTAATGAAAACGATATTGTAAAGGTAATATTAAAAGATACAGCACTAATCGAAATAGATGCATATTTAGGAGAAACTTTTATTGGAGTTGTTACTGAGATTGCTAACTCTGCTAATGTTTCCGGAATGACCACTGATCAGGTAACAAGTTTTGTTGTAAAGGTATTATTGCTAAAACAATCGTACAAACATTTAATTAAAGATAATAACCCAAACCCGTTTCGACCGGGAATGTCTGCCTCGGTTGATATTCAGACAAATACCAAAACTAATATTTTAACAATCCCTATTCAGTGCGTTACTACCAGGGTTGATTCAATTGAAAAACTTAATGATATTGTTGTTGATACAGAAGCAGAATTGAAAGAAGTAGTTTTTGTTGTATCCAACGATTCTGCGGTTTTACAAACAGTTAAAACGGGGATACAAGACAACAAGTACATCGAAATCTCCGAAGGACTAACTGAAGATAACAAAGTTGTTACAGCACCTTATAGTGCTATATCGAGAAGATTAAAAAACGGCTCGATTGTTAAGATAGTAGATAAGGATGAATTATTTAAGGAAAAAGATTAAATTCATCGATTAAATATTTAAACGAATATTGTATATATGGCGCTGATTCTTAATATTGAAACATCTACTCAAGTTTGTTCTGTTTGTGTTTCCCTTGATGGAGTAGTAAAAGGAATACAAGAAAGCAATGAAGAAAAATCGCACGCAAAGCTACTAACTATCTTTATAGATCAATTGTTAAATGAATTAGATTATAAGATCGATGATTTTGATGCAATTTCAATAAGTAAGGGGCCTGGTTCATACACAGGATTAAGAATTGGTGTTTCAACTGCCAAAGGTTTGTGTTATGCAAAAGATATTCCATTAATCGCCATTAATACTCTTCAGTCGATGGCAAATGGAATAATTTTAAAAGCGAATTCAAATGACATTTCTGTAGATGATTTTGAGAATTCAATTCTTGTTCCTATGATCGATGCTCGAAGGATGGAGGTTTATTCTGCTTTTTTTAATTCAAAAGGAGAGTTTATCAGGGATGTAAAAGCTGAAATTATTGATGAAAATTCATATCAGGATATTTTACGTAAACAAAAAATCATTTTTTTCGGCGATGGTTCAGAAAAAATCAGGGAGGTTATCAAACACGAAAATGCAGTTTTTGTAAAGAATTTTAACCCGTCATCAAGTTATATGGCAGGATTATCAGAAATTGCATTCAGGGAAAAACAATTTGAAGATGTTGCTTATTTTGAGCCGTTTTATTTGAAAGATTTTATTGCAACAGTACCTAAGAAAAATATATTTTAATAATTGCATAGGTTTTGTTTTAAAAATGAAAATGAGATATACGATAAAAAAATCAGCAATACTTTTAGTGCTTTTAATCATAAGCAAAAGTTTTAGCGGGTCTTATCCTGTAGATGAAAAACCTTTTATTTCAGGAGAGAAATTGATTTATATAGCTTATTTTGGCTGGTTAAATGCAGGAACAGCTACTTTTAATATTTGCGATTCAGTATTTGAAAATCAGAATTTATATTATGCAGAAGCAACAGCAAAAACTATTGGGTTGGCTGATAAATTATTCGAGGTTCGTGATGTTTATGAGAGTTTTTTCAGGCCGGAAAATAATCAAACATATCTTGCTATTAGAAACATTAGCGAGGGGAAATACAGGTATTATAACGAGGTAAGGTATAATTACGAAGAAAAAAAAGTTATAAGCCAAAAATCCGGAGAACACGATGTGCCTGAAAATATTTTAGATATGCTGGGAGCATTTTATTACTTCAGAGAATCGATGGTGAGTAGGGTAAAGAACGTTGGTGACGAAATAATTATGGATACATATTTTGCTGACGAAATTTTCCCGCTAAAAATGAAATACGTGGGTGATGAAAAAATAAAAACCAAGCTGGGGAAATTTAATAGCATGAAATTTACGCCGGTAGTTGAGCCCGGAAGAATTTTCGATTCTGAAGACGATGTTACTATCTGGATATCAAAAGATAAAAACTATATACCACTTCGGGTTAGAGTCGATTTAATTATTGGATCAATTAAATGTGATTTGATTGAATATTCGGGATTACAATACAAGCTGGAACAACGAAATTTCAGATGATTAACAAACTAAATCCTGCCGGCAGGCAGGAATATCATACACTTTAATCTAAATTGCAAACCGGAATATGAAAAATATCTGATATTTCAATGATTTACACTATTTTTGCATTAAAAATCAGATAAAACTAATAAAATATGGCAAGCACATCAGATTTTAAAAATGGTTTATGTATAGAGTTTAATGGCAACTTATATACAATTATTCAGTTTCAGCACGTAAAGCCTGGTAAAGGTGCTGCTTTTGTTAGAACAAAACTAAAAAACCTGAAAACCGGAAAGGTTATCGATAATACTTTTAATGCAGGAGTAAAAGTAAATGTACAGCGTATTGAGCGCCGTCCATACCAGTTCTTATATAATGATGATATGGGTTATCATTTTATGCACAATGAAACATTTGAACAAGTTGCTTTTCAAGAAGAATTAATTAATGCTCCTGATTTATTAAAAGAAGGTCAAAATGTTGAAGCTGTTTGGCATGCTGATACCGAAACCCTTTTGTATTGTGAATTACCTCCTTTTGTTGTTTTAGAAGTTACGTATACCGAACCGGGATTAAAAGGAGATACTTCGTCGAGTACATCTCTTAAATCTGCAACACTGGAAACCAAAGCTGAGATTATGGTTCCCTTATTTATTAATACAGGCGATAAAATTAAAGTAGATACTAGAGATAACTCATACGGGGAAAGAGTAAAAGAATAAACTTTCTTTTTGTTTGTAAATTTTGTACATTTATTCAGATTTGAAAATCAGAATTAAATGGATCTTGCAGGAAAAGCATCAATAAACAGGTTAAAGCTTTCGACATTTAAGCTGAACACCTTGCTTACAATTACTAAGGCAATTAATGCCAATCTTTCTACAGAAGAATTACTTAAACGTTATGAGGAAATTCTTCGTGAAGACCTTAATATTGGTAAACTTCTGATTTTTAAATATGATAAAGAGTGGAATTTGATATTAAGCTCAGGATGTTCTAAAGAAATAATTAAAAGAATTGATGTTGAGAAGGATTTATTGGAACACAAAGAAATTTCTTTTATTACGGCATCACCAAATCCAACCCTTAGAGTTTTTGATAATATTATTCCTGTTATAAATAATAATATTCCAATTGCATTTGTTTTAATTGGAGATATTGATGAAGAAACAGCAGGAGTTAGTCCAACGATAAAACACCTTCACTTTATTCAAACGCTTTCGAACATTATTGTTGTTGCCATTGAAAATATTCGATTATACAATGATTCACTGAAACAGGAAGCACTAAAAAAAGAGCTTGAATTAGCATCTAAAATGCAATCAATGCTAATTCCTGACAGGTCAACTCTTCCCCATAATGATAAAATTCTGGTTTCAACCTTTTATCATCCACACTTTGAAGTAGGTGGTGATTATTATGATTTTATTCGTTTAAATGAAAATGAAGTTGGTTTTTGTATTGCTGATGTTTCAGGGAAAGGAATATCTGCAGCATTATTAATGTCGAATTTTCAGGCAAACCTGAGAGCATTATTCACAACAGACATACCACTCCCTGAGTTTGTTAAAAAACTTAACGAAAGAGTTATGGCCAGTGCTAAAGGAGAAAAATTTATTACTCTTTTTATTGCAAGGTTTAGTTATAAAACACGAGTTCTTGAATATATAAATGCCGGCCATAATCCTCCGATTTTTTACAATATGGAAAAAAAAGAGCTACTTTTCTTACGCGACGGATGTGTTGGTATGGGTATGTTAGATGATATACC
>JAUVUS010000122.1 GCA_030600865.1 Bacteroidales bacterium
CCAATAGCCTTTTAAACTATTAACCGGAACATGATCCAATTTTGCCCAGCTTATGGCTTTTGATTCCATTTCGTCATTGTAAGGAGTTGCCGTTCCATGACCTGATATGTAATCAATATTTGAATTTGTTTTTCCTGCTTCTTTTAATGTGTTGCTGATTGCATAATACAACCCATCACCTGTGCGCGAGGGACCTGAAATATGATTTGCATCATTTGTATTAGCGCCGCCCCGAAAAATTACAGGATTATCTTCTTTTACCAATTCTTTATTAGTTGATAAAATTATAGTTCCAACACCTTCTCCTAATGTAATACCAGCTCGATGTACATCAAAAGGTCTGCAGGCTTGCTCGCTAACGGCCTTAAAGGATTGAAATCCGGATGGTGTAAATTCAGAAATAATATCTCCACCACAAACTATTACGTTCTTATATTTCTCACTTTTTAAATATTGAGCACCTGCAATTATCGAAGTTACTCCTGAAATACATGCATTGGAAATAAAGACAGGTTTAACAGATGAATCAAAATATTTACAAGCTTGGTCAGCTAGAGCCCAAAGATTAATTCTATCTTTTTCAAAAGGATGATTCTCATTTTCTATGAGATCAATATTACCTTTAACAGATGAAAAAATAAATAAAGTGTCTTTATTAGAAGGATCAATATTTGTTTGCTCTAATGCATCACTAATTGACAAAATCATCATTTTTTCAAGACGGGTATATTTGTCAGGGTTTCCAATTTTTGTAAACTCAGACATAAGTCTGTCTGAATTTATAATTGACGTGTACATTGGAACCTGAGTTATTTTAGGATCAGTAGTTTGAGCAATGCCTGATCTGCTTTGTTTAAGTGCAGTAAAGTTTTCTTTAGTGGTGAATCCCAAAGAAGTTATGATATTGTCAGCAATAGTATATATTTTGGTCATATCAAAAATTACTCAATTAATCCCATTTTCTTTTTCCATTCAAGGAAAAATTCAGGACTTATTAAAACTAATTCACGATCGAGATTTACAAATACCTGAATACTTTCACCAGTTGCAGCAATTTTGTTATTTTTTTTGTTGTAAATGGTATATTCAAAATGGATTTTAGCAGCATCGTGATCAATAAATCGGGTTTCAATTATTGCGGTATCTCCATATTCAAGTGGAGTTTTATATTCAAAATCCAGTTTTACAAGTGGTGTTAAATGATTATTTGCATAAACATCAAGATAACTTAAACCTAAGGTTTTACCGAACGCTTCGCGTCCATCTTCGAAATATTTGGCATAATTTCCATGCCAGACAATTCCCATTGAATCAACTTCGCTGAATCTTACAACAATTTCGGTCCGGTGTGTCAGGTTTTTTTTCTCCAATTTCAATTTTATTTTTAATAAGGCGCTAAATTAATTCTTCCGAATTTATTATTGGCATTTTGTAAAATAAATTATTAACAAAGTTTTAATAGTTTCAGGTTTAATGTTCAAAATTTCAAATTAAACTTATTTTAGAAGAACTTGAAATTTGGAATTTGAAACTTAAAACTACATTGTTATTTCGTTTTGGTATAATTGTTATAAACAATAGCAATTCCCAACATAATTACAAAGAAAATCAACAGTTTGCCAGCTTCTGCCAACACAACCATTAAATCCCCGCCACGAAGGAAAATATCATAAAAGCCATTTAATCCCCAGTGTAAAGGTGAAAACTGACTAATAATTCTAATTGTATGTGGCATAACATAAACGGGAACCCATATGCCTCCTAATGCAGCAAATATTATGATTGAAACTGCTCCGAATGTTGCAGCTTGTTCGTGAGTTGTGGCAATTGTTCCGATTGCAACTCCATAACCTGTTGCCGCTAGACCTGATGATAATGCCATAACAGCCAATGCAATTTTATGAGGTCCAATTTCCAATTGTGGTAATCCCATAGCAGGCATTATATAAACACCTACTAATAGCATTAAAATAAATTGTACAAATGATACTCCAAGAAAGACAAAAATCTTACTGAACATAATCATTACAAATGATCCGGGCATTGTTTTTAATCTGAAAGCACTTCCATCATCACGCTCTTTGATAATATTTCCTGCAAGTGGCAGAACAATAAAGAACATTGCAAACATGGTCCACGCAGGAACATTGTGTTGTACTGAGTTAGGCAACACCTCGTCTTTTGTTGTTGATGCGTATACTTCTTTATACCTAATTGTTTCGAAGCTTTCAAATTTAATAGGTTTTTGATCAGGTATCAATTGAGCCATGGCTTCTGAAAAATTCTTAAAGAACATCTCTATTTCAAGCTGTGATGTAAATTCTTTTAAGGAGCTCATTACCATATTCTTAAATGAATTACTGGTAGCCGGGTCAATATATATAGTAACGTCTATTGTACTTTTTTTGGTTCTTTTCTTAACTCCGGGAATATTAAACGATTTAAATGATTTATTAATTAAAGCATTTACATTTCCACGAATAGCCTCTGTTGCTCTTTCCGGTATTATAATCCCAATTTTGTAATCACCTCTCGCAATTAATTCTTTGGCCGTTTCTTCATCTATATGTTCTCCGTTGATTTTTTCAACAATCTGAAAAAATTCTGATGCGTATAAGCCTTTACTAATTGCTTCACCCAAACTATCCTTGTCGTTATTTACAAGAATCATTGAAATGTTAACTTCTTTAACTGTTCTGAATGTAGCATCCTGTATTAAGGTCATTATCAGAATAAGAACTAAAGGCATAATAAATAAAATTGCCAGGCCGGCTCTGTCTCTGATAAGTACTAATAATTCCTTATATATTGATGATAATAATCTTAGCATACTTTTTTAATTTAAAATTCTATCCTTAAGGTATGGTTATGAATAATTGGTAAAGTTGTAATCTTTTAAAATACTGGAATACTGGATATTTGGAATGATGGAATGACATCCTAGAGCAAGACAAATTGTGTAGTAATATCAGTTTCTCAATTTTCCAATTTTCCATTTATCCTATTATTTTTACTTGAAGCCTTTTTGCGACAATATTTACGCATCTATATTAAGAGTAGATTTTTTCAACATTATTCGTCGCGTAATGCTCTTCCTGTTATATTTAAAAAGATACTCTCTAAATCTGTATATTCTCCTTTGGTAGCTATTAATTCTTTGGGTTTGCCTTCTGTAAGAATATTGCCTTTATCAATAATAGCAACTCTGGAACAGAAGTTTTCTGCTTCTTCCATATAATGCGAAGTGTAAATAATTGTAGTACCTTCTTTATTAATATTTTTGAGATGCTCAAGAATAACTTTCCTTGATTGAACATCAATTCCTACAGTAGGTTCGTCAAGATAAATAATTTTAGGTTTATGAAGTATTCCGGCAATTAAATTAATCCGGCGTTTCATACCTCCCGAAAAAGTTTTAATCCGACGATTTGCATTTTTTTCCAAACCGAACAACTCAAGACATTCGTTAATTCTGGTTTTTAAATGTTTGCCTTTTAATCCATACAAATGGCCAAAAAATGTAAGGTTTTCTTTTGCAGTTAGTGACGGATAAAGTGCAATTTCCTGCGGTACAACACCGATTATACTTTTAATTTTTTCAGATGAATGCTGAAACTCCATTCCATCGATAAATACATTGCCAGAAGTAGGTCCAAACAATCCACACAACATTGATATCGTTGTGGTTTTACCTGCTCCGTTAGGGCCAAGCAAACCATAAATCTCACCTTTATCAATATTCAGATTTATATTATCAATGGCAGGAATATTTGAACCTTTATAATATTTGGTTAGATATTTTAATTCAATAATATGTTGATTTTCCTGCATTATTTTATCAGTTTCTTTATTTCAATAAAAAATCTTTCTTCATCATCTGCTATTTCAAGTATTAAGTTTGCCACAGTATTGTATCCATCAGGATCGGATGAACGACCTTTACAGGTTTGTGCTGCTTGTGATGAGAAATTTCGCCATTTATCACCAATTTTTGTCATTTCCTTTGAAAGTTCATTGTATCTGTCATCTTGCATTACTTCGGCAACTTCCTGTAAAAATGCTGCATAAATAAATCTGAATCCTGCGCCACCGGTTCCAATTTCTTCGAGCATACGAACCATTTGAGCTAAATAAGCTGCTGCTCTTTTAGTACCAAGTTTTTCGGGCCATTTTCTTAATCTTTTTGAAAGGTATCTTATTCCTTTTACACCAAATAAAGGAACAGGTATAGTAAGCATCCAATCTGCAGTTTGTTTTATCCCTTTATATATTGCTGATTTTAGGTCTATTTCTTCAGGTATGTTAATTGGGTAATACATTTTGCCATTTGGGCTTAATGGTCCTTTAGCAAATCTTACCTTTTTTAACTCTACAGAAGTTAAAGTTATTGCATACTCCATAACCGGATCACTTATAAAGTAAGTATTATCTTCCTTACCATAAACGGCCATGTTATGAGCATTAAAATGAAATCGATATGCCGGAGTGAAATAGGACAGGTGATAAACTCCGCCCTGAATTCCAACAGGTAATTTCTTTTCAAGCACTTTATCCAGTTCAGCCATGGCTCTTTTAGGTTGCTTTCTGAATGTTTGCTTTTTCATTTTAATTCCTAATCGCTTTGCAGCTTTTGTGAAAATCATTCCGGGAACAGGTCGAAAAGATGCTATAGGAATTCCATTTAATTTAACAAAAGGCATGTAAGCAAAAAAGTATCCACTACCGATACCAAATATCATAGCTTCGCTTAAATTTAATCCATGATATTTTAATAAACTGGAAATTACTCCGTTTTCACAATGACCAGCGGGTATATGTTCGAAATCAAGTTTCATATTTATTCTATGGTTTAAAATTTAATAATTCGTCTACGCTGATTTCAAAAACTTTAGCGTAGTTTTCTAATTGTTCTTGTTTAAGTTTTTTAAAGCCTTTTGGTTTTAAATGTCTTTTTACTTTCCATTTTGGTAATTCAATATAATCGGCCAGTAAAGTAATATTCATCAGGGTTTTTGCCATATAATGCATGATTGGACTTGCTTTGCCTGATTTTATTTTTTCATCAGCAAGATCAATATCTTCCTGAATATCTTTCCATGCAAGCTCGTTGACAATATTTTTTGGTTCCCAACCCTTACTTAAAACCTTTTCGTATTTCCCATCTTTATTAATAGCATATTGTACTTCGCGGGATATTCCTGCGGTTATACCTTCGTCTTGTGGTACTTTATCTTTTTCCATATTTATTAAGTTTCAAGTTTCAAGTTCAAAGTCAAATCCATTTATACTAATTTCTGCATCCTACATCCTGTATCCTGTATCCTGTATCTTCATTATTATTCATCAAGAAAGATTTTCATTTTACAATCAGCAATTAACTGATTATCACAAGTAATCTTTCCGTTTATTAAGGTTGTATTAAAAACTTTATGTTCTACATTAACTTCGGTTAAAATAGTCTTTCCTTTCTCAGGTAATTTGTGAATTGTTAGTTTTTGAACTGCTCCAATGTATCCAGTTGGAACATTTTTGTTTTCATTTCTGTATTCAAAACCAACACCAACTGCCGCAGTCTGAGCAATATTTTCAATTAAACCCGGTTCCTGTAAAAATCCTTCTTTACAAAAAATATTACTTTCTAATATTTTAAAACTACTAATCGTTTGACCATTTTCAGCTTTATGCAATTTTTCAACCATTACCATAGGTGCTCGTTGTGGAATAAACTGCAATATAGTTTCTCCATCAGCAATTACATTGTCATATATTCCCATAGTGGTCCTTTTTTATTTCTCTGTCGTAATTTATTTATTATGGTTGTTGTGTCTTCATCAGGAAAAACCCAACGCTTACGTGTTTTTAGAGCTCTTTCTTTTAATGTATCGTAATTTACATCTTTAGAAAGATAATATTTTGGTTCAAGTAAATTATCGTTTTTATCTATCACACCATCATTTATTGCATATTCCTGTAACTTTGTTCCCGGATATATACGCATTCCGACAAAAGTAAAGAAAACAGAATTATCTATTAACTTAGAATTTGCAAAAGTTTCATCTACTGTTGCATCAGTTTCTCCATATCCACCGGTAATAAGGAAATGAGCAAAATCAATTCCCAGCTTATTACAAAGCTCTGATTTTTCAAGAACATCTTTAACTGTAAAATTTTTACCGTAAGTCTTCAGACATTTTTCAGAAATAGCTTCTGTCCCAAATTCAACATGCTGCAGACCAGATTTCTTTAAAACTTTTATTAAATCTTTATCGAAGTTTTTAAAAGTGAAATATCCGCCCCAGTGAATTTTAATACCACTGGCAATAATTTTTTCGGCGAGCTCATAATTATATTGGTTGTTGATATTAAAAACTGAATCAGTAAAGAAAACATAGTCAATACCTTTCTGATAATATAATTTCTTTAATGTATCAACAATTTTATCAGTATTTAATGTTCGTACCTTTTTCCCTTCAATTAAAGGATAAGTACAGTATATACAATTGTAAGGGCATCCGCGCTTTGTTTGAATATTTAACATCCCGCTCTTTTCCCAGTAAAAATCAATCAGGTTTTCATCAAAGTCCAGATCCAGATCGCTAAAATAGCTTTCATTCTTATTAAAAACACATTGTCCATTTTTCTTGTACACCAGACGACTTAATCCTGTAAAATCTTCGTTTTTATCAATGCTGTTAATAAGCTTTAGCATAGTTTCTTCGCCTTCGCCGTAAACTCCAAAATCCGGATTTAATTTATTATACATCAGTTCAGGAAAAATTGAAAAACCAGAACCACCTATGATAATTTTAGCATCGGAAACAGTACGAATATTATCAATAATATTTTTATACTCACTTACAAATTCCTCGCGATTGTATGAGTTTACATCATCAATATTTCTAAAAGAAACACCAATGTATTTAGGCTTATATTCTATAATAACTGATTTTAATTCTTCGATTGAAATGAAATTAAGATCTACTATTTTAGTTTCATATTTTGGCAATTTTTCATTTAAATATGTGGAAATATATGAAAGCCCGATAGGATAAACCGGGTAGGGGACAGTGTACTGATTTGCTGATATGAATAATATCTTATTTTCTTTCATTTGTTATCTGTTTTCCAAAACTGGTAATAATTAAACCATTGTAATGGATATAATTTTAATATTTTTTCAAATTCTTTAGCGTATTTTTCAACAAATTTTAGTAGTTCTTTTTCCTGTTCCTCGGGATCTTTAAATCTTTTAACAGTTTCGGGAGGTGAAGCAAAAAAATGATAATGTGTTTTAGATTCTTTCATTGCAAAAGTAAAAGTAACAGGTACTCCAAATCTTGCTGCCAAATAAAA
>JAUVUS010000065.1 GCA_030600865.1 Bacteroidales bacterium
CCCGTATGACCATTTAATGCGTTATAAAACTGACCTTTCAAGCCCTTTAAAGCATAATACAATCCTAAATATATATCAGGATTATGTTTAGGGCCTTCGTATTTCTCATTAAATAAGTATGCCTGATATGCTACAAGGGCTTTCAACTGAGTGTCATCAGAAATTTGCTGAGATTTTACTGCCATGCTTTGAGAAATTGAAAGCATACGCATTCTATATGCTTCTTGTCTTTGTTTTTCTGCTTCTACAGTTTGTCTTCTGGCTTCTTCTGCATTTTTTTCAGCTAAAGACCGCTGTTCGGTTGCTTCTTGCTCACGCCTAACTGCCAGTCTGGTTTGTTGTTCTGCTCTTTCAAAGCTACGTGTAGCCTCTTGTTCTTTTTCAACTGCTATTTGCCTCTGTTGATCTGCCACCTCTTTTTGCTCTCGTGCTTCTTGCTCTTTTTCCGTAGCAATAATAGTTTTCTCCTCGGCAATTTTTTGTTGCTGTACTGCTAATTCAGTTTGCTCACTTGCAATTCTTTCTTGTTCAACAGCTTTTGCTTTCATCATTTGAGAATAGATTGTTAAACCCATTCCTATAATTGCTGCAGAACCTAAAACAACAGCAAAAATCTTTGATCGTCTTAACTGTCTTTTCTGTAATTTAACTTTATTTTCTTCTTCGGCTTTAAATTCTTTGTCGCTTGTTTGCAAGTAAACAATAGCTCTTTCAAATGCAGGGTTGTATCGTTGAGCCCATGACAATGTAGGTTTCTGTTTTTCTCTCCAGTTTAATGCTAATTGTAAATCCGGTGGACGCCACAAACCTGTATTACCAATTTGATACATTTCTGAAGCTTCTGATAAACGCATATACATCTGAACTGCATTCCATTCCTCTTCGACCCAAACTTTCAGTTTATTCCATATTCGCATTAAGCTTTCGTGAGATAAATCTATAATACTATCTCCTTTTAAAGCTATTTCATAGGATGGAGAAATAAATGTTCTGCCGGCAGCCCTAAATGGATTTATTACACTAATAACTTCGTCGACCGTAGATTTTGAGATTGAAGCAATATCATTAATACTTGTAGGGTGTCTAATACCCCTGTTATCGTTACCTTTCTCAGTAATAGTTTTAAACATGCTTTCGCAAATCCATTTTTCACTTTCTTTTAACTCATCATAAGCCTCATTAGCATGCTCGGAAAGAGCTTTTTCCATTTTACCAATAGCTTCATAATCGGTAATAGTAATGGCTTGGTTTTTATCTGAATGCTCCATCCAGTATTCCCATGTTCTCATTAAAGCATGCTGTAAAATTGGCAACTGATCAGGATTATCTCCTACTTCGTTTAACAATTGCTGAATCAGTTGTGTATCAATGCTTGCTCCTCCAACTGCAACAGGACCTTCTATAGCTCTGCTAAAATCATTCCGAGTCATCTGAGGAACAAGGTAATTGGAATCATTAATTAATTCTGTTAATTCATGAAACTGAGAACATTCACCAATAAAATCAGAACGCATGGTAAGTACTATATATACCGGAATATCCGAAGTTCTATTTGCATTAACGAGTAATTTAACAAAAGCTTCTGATTCGTTATATGTAGATTGATCTTTTCTGCTACTCTTATACCTGAATAATTCCTCAAACTGGTCTACAATTATTAATATGTTTTCTTTTTCGAAATCAAACGATTGTTCCAGTATTTCAACCAAACCATTTGAACTACTTCTTAAAATTGAAGCATTTAATTTCTGTTTAATAAGTTCATCATCTTTTTCATTTTCGCCAACAGTTTTTTCCAGTATTGCAGATGCCAAATTCTCAATTGGAGAATTACCAGGGCGTGTAGTAATAATATTCCATTTAGATTTTGATTCGCCTATAAATCCTCCGTATAACGTTGGAACTAATCCACAATAAATTAATGATGATTTACCGCTAATTGATGCTCCTATTACAGCAACAAATTTCTCCTCTGACAATTTCTTTCAAATTTCCTCACTTTGACCTTCGCGACCAAATAACAAATGCCTATCTTCAATCTTAAAAGGTCTTAGCCCTGGAAAAGGATTAAATATACTATTGGTATTATTTGAATTGTTTTCAGGTACCATTTTTATTTATTTTTTCAATGAAAGAATTTAATCTCTTTGAAATATCTTTTTCGGCATAACTAATCAAATCCAAATCTTTTATTTGTAAGTTTATTACCGGAGATTTACCTGTATTTATTAGAATTGATTTTGCTAAAAAACTCTTCTTCCTGCCAAATCCAGGTGATTTCAATATATCGCTAAGCTTACTGTTCAACCACTGTAAGTTCTCAACTGAATAATCAATTAGTAAAGCATCACAATTTATGAGGTTATAATAATGCTCTTGAATTAAATCTATTTTATTAGCTTTTTGTGTTGCTTCTAAAACTATCAATTTTTGTTTTACCAGTTCCTGCTTAATATCACTAAAAGTTTTATTATTTACCTCGTTTGATATTACATAAACCGATTTGTTTACTCCCTCTGATTTTATTTTGGTTTGAGCTTTAATATCTAGAATTTCTTCCGCTTTATTTCTAATAATTGTCTTAAAAACCTCAATTGGAGTTTGAATTATTTCTGTATTTTCAAGTAACTCAATATTTCTTTTAAAACTCTCGATATATAATTTTTGCTTTTCAGATTTTGGTTTTATATCAGTCGGAATCCATACCAGACGCTTGATTACTTTATTTTCAGCTTTTAATTCTGCTACCACTTCATGAAATAAATCATTTTGCAGTTCGACACTTGAAATATCAATATTATTTAATAACGGAGCATAATACTTACCTATAAGATGGATAGACAAGAATGATTGTTTCAAATTATCATGCACAAATTCACTAAAAGGAATCATATCTTTAGGAAAACTAACTTTCGGCAATACTTCAAATCCCAGATGTTCTAATTCCCTAATAATTGTCTCCCTGTTAAGATTTTGGTCTGTACTTGATTCAGCAATAAATATTTTACCTTTTGATTTCGTAGTTTCTTTTTCAGCAACCGAAACAGCTTTTTTTATTTCAAATACAATGTCAAGAAATTTAAGCCATATTTCATTTTTTAATTCATCAATATGCTCCGACAAGTCAATTGTTTTATTTGTAGATTCATCGAATAAGTTAATAATTGCACAATCTTTAAATGGCTCATCTTTTATCTCAGGATGACAATTTACCTGAATAATCTTTCTGTTTTTTAACTGATCAATACTTAAAATAGTACCCTGATCATAACTGTTATTTAATAATAGTTGAATTATAATTTTAGCACTTTCTGCAATTCCTTTTTTGCCAATTAAAGATTCGTTAGAAATAAAATTCGATACATTAATTTTCTGTTTTTTATTTGATTAAGGCCTATTTCCAATATTGACTGAAAAGCATTAAGCCAATTAATTTCATTCTCGTTTAACTTTTCTTTTTTAAACGGGACATAAATCAGGATATCAGAATTTTCATTCGACATATTTATTCGATTTTAACACCAATTATAATAATATCATCTACTTGTTCTTCTTTACCTCTCCATTCTTCGAGAATATCTTCAAGTATTTTTTCTTGTTCTTCGATGGGATTTTTATGAATTTTCAGTAATAATTCTCTAAATCTCTTTACCATAAATTTACGTCCATCATGTCCTCCAAATTGATCTGGATAACCATCGGAGAATATGTATAGTATATCTCCCTTTTGTATATCCATTTCATGATTTGTAAATTTGGGGAGTTCTTTGCCATAGTTAGCTCCAATAGGTTGCTTATCACCCTTTATCTGGATAAGCTCATTGTCCCTAATAAGGCATAAAGGATTGTTTGCGCCGGCAAACTGTAGTTTCATATTTTTATAATCAATAATACATAAAGCTAAATCCATTCCATCCTTTACACCACTCAGATTTTCATTTTTATTTCCTTTTTCTCTGAGAGTTTCTACAACACCTTCGTTTAAATAATCGAGTATTATACTTGCTTTACGTGCTTTTTTAATATCAACAGCATAATTTAACTGGTTATTACCAACTATCGACATAAAAGCACCGGGAACACCATGTCCGTTACAGTCAACTGCTGCATAAATTGCAAGGTCGTTTTTCTTTGTCATCCAATAGAAATCACCGCTTACAATATCTTTTGGTTTATATAAAATAAATGAATTTGGCAATAATTGCTTTACAAAATTATCGGGAGGTAAAATAGCATTCTGAATACGTTGAGCATATCGAATACTATCTGTAATATGTTTATTTTTAATTTCTATTTCCTCTTTTTGACGAACCACTTCAGCGGTACGGTCTTTTACCTTTTGTTCCAGTTCATTGTAATAACTTTCCAATTCCTCAATCATTGAATTGAATTTTTGCGAAAGTGTTGTAATTTCATTATTTCCTATAACATCTGCTCGCTCATCTAAATGTCCGTTGGTAACCCTGGTTACTTTTTCAACAAGCCTTTTAATAGGACTTGTTATAACCTTTGTTTTTCGATATAAAAGAACTATTACGATTACCATCGTTAATCCAAATACCAAAACGAACTTTATTAGTTCATTTCTTAATAAAATATCTTGTTGTGTTCTATCGGAAATAATTCTAATTACTGCTCCTTTATATAAATCTGTATTTGCTCTATGAATATATAAGTACGTATAGTATAATTTTTGTCGGTTATGTTTTCTTAAAATTTTTGTTGAGTCCTGCTTGTCAAAACGCTCTTTCATAAAAAGAATTTCATTTTCTGATAATTCAACATCCTTCGTTAATGAAATAGGGCGATCTTTGCTAATAAAAATATCAGCATCAACAACTGAAGGCTGATTTTGCGAAAGTTTGCTAATTGTCTTTTTCGAATAATTAATTATTTCATCTGCCTGTCCCGAATAAATTCCAAGTTCAATTATATATTTACCGTCAACTGTTGGTTGGTAAGTATATTTTTTTAACCGTTTTGTATTTTTTTCAATAGTAAATCGTTCAATAACATATTCTCCTTTTTCAAAAATATTGTTAATCATTTGCTCATGATCTTTTCCAAAAGAAAATAAGTTAAGGCCCAGATCAGCCTCAAAGGTTGAATTAACAATTACTCCTTCCCGATTAATTATATATATATCTTCCATTTCAGGATCCATGCCAAGCTCTTTTCGAATCTTGTTTAAGTCATCATATTCAATATTATCAGTATTTTTAAAATAGTTATGAACCAATTTATTACTATATGCTTCCATAACTGGATTCATATTATGCTCCACAACCTCAAGAGCAACTTCCATATACCCCGTTATATGAACGATCTCTTCAGAAATCATTTTGTTTTTTGTATCAATAGATTCAACTAAATTCGATTTTGTTTGATAGTAATTAAATGCGCCTAAAATAAGTAATGCTGAAACAGCAGGTATTACAACATTTAAAATAAGTTGCTTGAAAATAGTTGTTTTTCGCATATAATAAAGTTTAATTCTTCGTATTAATTTATATAACATAAAGTATGTTTTTACATTTAGATATTATATTGTTTGTGATTCTATAGTTTGTTTACCAATTTTTGAGTTAATCCAGTTTATAACAGCAATTTCAATCTTATGAAAATCAAACATATTGTAAATTACATCATTTTTTTCTATATAAAAAATAGTGGTTTCTCCTTGCGGGTTTAATGAGACCTTCCTTTTAGCATCTTTCAATATCTCATTCATATCATATAATTCACCTTCAATAAGTTCTAGTTTTTCTTCATCGTCAATTGAAAGCAATATTGACGCACCTTTTACAATAAGCACTTTATCTCTTAAGTCTGATACGATAATATCGTTAAGCTCATAAGAATCATAAGTTAAGTTATTCATCGATTTTGCCAATTCGTATAAATACCTTCCATCAACATTTTTAAAATATTTAATTGACTTTAAGAACCATGTTTTTTCAACAAGCAAATGATTTTTAGAAAAACTTAATAAATCTATAGTATTATCAAGTTCTTCACGGTATATTTGATTTAACCGCTTTCCAATAGTATTAAACCGGTCTTTATCGATACCATTAATAACAATACCGGCAGTTTCTCTTAATATTTCATGTGAGTTAAAAAGGTGTGCAATTAAATCATTTGGAATTTCATTATTTTCAATTTCTGAAAATGCAAAAATTGCACATACTTTTGTCCAGATATTAGTTTCGTTAATATCTCTATTAATAATTGAAATAATTAAGTCATTAAATAAAAGTTTCTCAACCGGATAATAATTTTGAAGCTGTTTTATTTTTTCAGTCAACGAAATGTCCTCAACAACAGGAAATAATTTTGGTTTTATTTCTTCTTGTATAAACAAGTCTAATAATTCTAATGCATAACTAATTCCTTCTGCTGTACCACTTTCAATATTTTCCTTAACATGCATAATTGATTTAGCATCGTAAGCTAAAGACAACAATAGATATAGTAACTCGTAATTTGCTTTTATTTCTTCTTTCAGCGCTTCTTTAAGATAATCAAATCCCTGCGCTTCATCAAGTGTGGTCTGCGCAGCTATATTATAACCCATTACACCAATATATTTTTCAATAATATGATGTATTTTTATAATAGTTTTTTCATCTGCATTAAATTCTGCTTCTTTTAAAGCAATTAAAACATAGTTAAGAACTTCTTCGTTTGGATGATCAAGTTTTTTTATTAAAAGTGATTTAGCCCTTTCACCTCCTATTTGACCCATCAATTTAACGAGACGTAGTAAAATTCTATGACTTGTACCTGTTTTATAAAAATACAGGTCAATATTACTTAAAGCATTTTCGCCAAAACTTGCCAATGAATCATAAGCATAAGAAATTAATCCGGGAGTATCAAGATAATCAATTATTAAAGGACAAAATTCAATATTTTTCGTATTAGTTACTGCTTTAATAACTGCGATTTTAACAGGTAGTTGTAAATCTCTTAATAATGCTTTTAGATAAACAAATAGTTCCGGTTCGTAAAATTTACCCATTAAAAAAGCAGCAAGGATTCTTTCTTCGGTACCTTTTAATTTAGAAAGACTAATAAGCTTATCAATTCCGGGAGATTTTTCAATTTTTATATCAACACTATTTAGTAACTCCGACATAGAATATGTATTTTCCGGCAAATACTTAAATGAATCTATAAGCTTAGATTCCACTACTCTTTGTATTGCATAATCAGAAATTACTTTATTTTGATGATTTATTAAACTGTTTATTTTTTCCTCGAATTTTAACGGATGTAATTCAAAATCGATATCGAGGCCTGGAACTATTTGGTTAAAGTCAATGGATTCGTCTTGTAAATTCTCATTTATAAAATCCGATACATTTTCTATTTCCTCTTTCTTTCCTTTATATTCAGCAAGGGATTTTTGCAAAGATATTTTATATTCGGCATAAAGTTTTCGGGCAATAAAAAACCAAATCACAAGTATTATAATTAATGAATAGGAAAAATGGATTAACTTAAAAAATTCAAATAAACTTAACGCAGCTAATAAAAGTCCGGCAAAAAGAGCTGCTATTTCATTTATAGTTCCATCTACATAAGCCTGCACATCATGTCGTATTTCTGCTTTTAACGACTGATACATAATTTTAAATGAAGGAACTTCAACTGCATCTTTTAAAGCTTTAGAAAATAATCTGCTTAAGGATATAATCAAAAAGAAAAATAAAAAGCTTGCTGATGCTGTTGTATAACCAAATACAGAACCTATTAAAACTGCAATAGCTGTAAAAATCCCTAATAAAAATGCTGAAATAAGTACACTTACTTTCAGACCATAGGTTTTCATCAACTTGCTATATAAAAATGTTTTAAACAAGAAGGTAAATAAAAGTAAACTACCTGTAAATGCTCCCAGGAATTCTGCTAAATCGTTATGATCAGGGTAATTCTCTTTTGTAACAGAAAGAAATGTAAACTGAATAAAAAATGCTGCTAACATCGACATCACAACAAAAACAGACATGTACAAAACATATTTATTTTTTAGAAGTTCAGGTAATCGTTTCCGTTTTTTCTCTTTCTTTATTGTTTCTTGATTTAAATTATACTTAAGAGAAATAATAATTTGCATTATAAATGCACACATCACACTAACCGAACTCAAAAAAAGCAGGTTTTTCTGTTCAAATCCTACTGAGATTAACACCGGAATTGCAAATGTACTTAGGATTGCTCCAAATATTTGTCCACTGTCAATAAGTCCAAACAATCTTTTACCCTGTCTAAGTGAAAACATTCTGCCCACAGCGCCCCAAAAACCAAGCAAAGCCATAATATTCAGGGGCCCCATCATAATGAAAATTAAAAATACCAACCAGGGACTTTCTGTGTATTGAAATAATACTCTTAACAGAGCTGTTGATATTAAAATAAAAATAAGATTAAACATTGCCACAGTCGAAAACTTATATCGACTTTGAAATCTGGCATATAAAGTAGTCAAAACAATACCCACTAAACCAGAAATAACGTAGGCTTTGGGGATCATAGAAGCAGGATATGCATTAAGAAATAATGCATGTGCTCCTACATCAAAAGCACCATAAAATATTCCGAGAAAAACCGACTGAATAAGGAACAATAAAACGCTGGTTTTTTCATCCTGTTCTATATTAAAAATAGCGTAAACATCTTTCCTCATAATAATTCTAAATTTGAAGGTGTTAATTTACTAATTAAATTTCTATTATTCTATATAAAGAGCAATTTACAAATGGTATAATTAGCTAATAATATCAGTTAATTACAAGAAATTTATCTATTAGTCACCAATATTGCTTTATTTATAAATAAATACCTTTTGTTAATAAAATTTTTACAAAAAATATATAAGCAAAAAAACATATATATCGCTGTTTTTGTTAATTAGATAATTTAATTGAAATTAAGCATTAAAATAATTATTAGAAAATACTAATTGATAATTAATTAAAAGTATATATCTTTATGTTCAGTTAATTATTCAATATGTTCACAAATTCGATCTTAAAAGATAAATACGCTATTCGCAGAGAAGCAGTTTTTATTGTTTTAGCAGGTTTATTTATTGGCTCACTGGCAATGTTAAATATCCTTGGTTTATCAAGACTAATCGACTTATCATTTAACTTTAACGGTTCAAAAGTACATTTTAGGGCATTTGTGTGTGTTTTACCCTATCCAATTACATTCCGTTGAACTGAATTTATATGTGAGTTATATGGTAAACGAAGAGCCAAC
>JAUVUS010000084.1 GCA_030600865.1 Bacteroidales bacterium
AAAATAACTATGGGGAGTTATGGTAAAAAAAGACCCAAAAAGAAAAAACCAACAATTGCGGAAGTAAAAAAAACAACTCCAAAAGCAAAGGTTACTCCGAAGCCAAAAGCAGAGCCAAAAGCAAAAGTAGAAACGAAACCTAAAGTGGAAACAAAGCCAAAAACGGAAACAAAACCGAAGGCTGAGCCTAAGGCTAAGTCAGAGTCAAAACCAAAAGCTGAACAAAAACCAAAAAAATCAGAACCAAAGACTAAGTCTAAAGAAGATAAAAAATAATTATATTATAAGAATAGGGTTGATCCCGATAACTATCGGATCAACCCTATTCTTTTTTAGCACTTTCAAAAAATAACTCTTCCTTTAAAATTCTTATTCTCTCCTTTGCATTTTCAATTATTTCAACATTTTATGTAAACGAGTTTTTAATTATTACTTAAAACTCTTACTGATTAGTTTGTGTAGAAGAACAATTTAATTTCATTGAAATAAAAAAACCTGCAAATATAATTACAGATACTATTATAAATATGATGTGGAAGCCAAAAATCGAAATTATTACACCTGCCAATAAAGGAAAAATCATAGAGACTATGTCGCCAGCTCCTGAAATCCCGGTATATCTTGCCCTATTTTCGGAGTTTGATATTTCTAATAAAATTCCGTTCTTGGATATTTTATATGCTGAAACAAAAAATCCTGATAACAAAAATAAAAACTGATAATAAAACTGGTACTGTATTAAAAACAAACTCACAATAGGAATTAATGCTCCAACAACAGAAGCAATTTGTATCATAAATTTATAATTCACTTTATGGGCTAATCTGTAAAACACCATTCCGGAAACAACCATTCCTGTAATCCGAAAAACCAGAAAATTTCCAATCATTTTACCACTCAGTTCAAAATTTTCTTTTGCAAAAAGTATTAAAAAAGGTAAAAGACTTATAGCTAAACCAAAAATATTTATTAATACCAGATAATACTTCAAATTGCTATTTTTCTTTATCTCAGAGGGTATTTGCTTAAAGAATGATATTATACCTTTGTTCGTTTTAATTATTGAACGTTTTTCTTTTATCTGCCAAAAACCTAATGAAGCTATTAATAATAAAAATGCCGCAATGAAAAACAATAAGCTATAATTGCTTGGATAATCGTACCTTTTTAAAAGTTCGCGTACTATTAAAGCCGAAATAAATACAGCTATACTGGTTATTGATTCTTTAAGTGTAAAAAACTTCTTTCTCTTTTCTGCCTTTACAGATTTTCCAAAAATATCCATATAGGAAATATTTGCAAATGATCCGCTTATTGCAAAAAAAGAAATAATAATGAATATGAATAAAATGATCAAATCAGATTTAATATTTTCAGAGTAGAAGAATAAAAACGACAAAACAAATAGCGAGAAAACTCTTAGGTTAATAGCTGTAAGTAAATATCCTTTTTTTAATGTCTTATTTGATAAATAACTGGCAAAAAACAGTTGAAAGAAACTCGATCCTCCAAGAAGTATTGCTGTCAAAACTCCCAGATGAAACGACGTACCCCCCGACTGTATAAGCATAGCAGGGATTACAGTATCAATATCCATAAAATTACTTGCCAGAGCAAGGAATATAGCATGCCAAAGAAATGATTTGAAATTTATTCTTGACCTTTTTTCAGATAAAAGCTGATTCATTTACTTATTTTAAAATTTAATTCTATAAACACTTTACAAGTAAAATAGTTTTAAGACAACCTATAATATATTGCATACAAATTTGAAAAAATAAAACTTTAAAATCAATTTAAGCATGCAGCAATTATTGCAAAAATAACGTCATTTTCATATATTTGATAAATTTAACTTATAAACTCAAAAATCATGGAAGAAAACAAAACATCAAATGCGGGTCAGGGATTGGGTATAGCCGGCCTGGTATTAGGTATTATAGCTTTAATCATTTCGTTTATCCCTTGTCTTGGAATGTGGGCAATAATACCTGGAATTATTGCTATAGTGTTTAGTGCTATTGCATTTTCACAGGCAAATAAAGCAAATGCTTCAAAAGGATTGGTTATTGCTGCCCTGATAATTTCAATTACAGGAACTGCAATTGCTGGATGGCAAATGTATATGCTTCGAAATGCCCCATCACAAATAGAAAAACTTGGTAAAGAACTTCAAAAAGTCATTGAAGAGGAATTAGACGACGATAATTTAAAAGATTTGGAAGAAGCCCTGGAAGAACTTGAAGGAGAGATTGAAGAAATAACAGAAGAATCAATAGAAGAAGCTGCTAAGGCAGCCAGCGAAGCGTTAAAAGAATTTTCAGAAGAAGTTGAAAAAATTTCAGAAGAACTGGACGAAGAAGATGAAAAATAAGTTTGGCTCATTTTATAAAGAGCCATACCATATTATAAATTTATGTTTTGCCGGAATAATTATATTGATCTTTATTTATTCCGGTATTTTTTCTGCCGAAAAAAATAATCACCCAATAAAATCAACTTGCGAAATTTTAACCGGACAACCATGTGAAAGTACTGGTTTATCGAGAAGTTTTTCAGAAATTGTTCGTTTCAAATTCGAAAGTGCAAAATCTTATAACAAATATGGGATTCAGGTATTTTTATTTTTCCTGATTCAGTTTTTCTTAAGAATTATCAGTTCTGTAATTTTACAATTTAAAGTCTTAAAACAAAGACAACATATTTTCATTGATTCGCTTTTATCTGTTGGTCTTTATATCTATTGTTTCTGGAATTTAATTGTTTAGCAAAATGAATTATACAAAGAGTCATTGCGAAGGATCCCGATGACTATCGGGAGACTGAAGCAATCTTTTTTCCATTTTAGCGAATTGCTTATTGTCATTTGTAATGAATTACTCTATTTCATGCAACAAATCACGCCATCCTGAATTTACCTTATTTATAAGCCATTCCTTTTTCTTTCTTGAACCCGCTTTAATTTGTTTTTCACGAGCAATAGCATCACCAATTAAAAAGAATGATTCATAATATACCAGTTTGTTAACATTATATCTTGATGTAAATGATTTGGGATTTATTTTTTTCGCATGTTCTTCAAGTCTTCGTTCTAAATTATTTGTAACACCAGTATAAAGGACTGTATTATTCATATTGGCAAGAATATAAACGAAACCGCCTGTTTGTTTGAACACCATAAAGTTTTTGTTTATTGAAAATTTACTAAAAGTATATAAAACAACCAAAATCCAAGGTTATTGCGAGGGAGTAATCCGTCTGAAGCTACCTATTTAAATCCAGTACATGGCCTAAAAATATTAAAAAGATAATTTACTATGTAGATTTTACAAAATACATTTTCATTATACCTTTACCTTTTACTTCGAGGGGAGTTTGTTCTTCAAATTCGAATTTATCTTTAACCAGTTTATATGTTGTTTCAGATACATGAATTCGCATTGTTTTTGAATTTTGTTCCAGTCTGGAAGCAGTATTCACAGGGTCACCAAAAACATCATAAATGTATTTTTTTGTTCCGATAATTCCCCCAACAACCTCACCTGTATCTATTCCTAAACGAATCTGCCATTTATATTTACTCTTTTCATTTCTATCTACTAAAAAAGCCATAGCATCTATAGCAGCATTTATAATATTTTCAGCATGTTTAGGATCCGGTATCGGCAATCCACAAACAGCAACGTAAGCATCACCAACAGTTTTTATTTTTTCGCAATGATGTTTATCTATAATGGCA
The DNA here is from genome assembly GCA_030600865.1 of Bacteroidales bacterium. Classification (GTDB taxonomy): domain Bacteria; phylum Bacteroidota; class Bacteroidia; order Bacteroidales; family UBA12077; genus UBA12077. The sequence goes on from JAUVUS010000084.1 coordinate 3,740, forward strand.
TCAAAACCCTTAATAATATCGTTTAACTCATTCAATAATATATTTGACGGTATTTTTAATGTCTTTGCTGTAAAATCTACAATGTCGCTGTAAAAAACAGTTACTTCTTTAAACAGTTCAGGCTCTGTTTTTCCAAATTCTTTTAAATCATTGGCAATTTTTTGAGGTAGAATATTTAACAATAATTTATCCGATTTTTCTTTTTCAGCTTCAATTTCTTCCTTTTGTTTTTTTATAGTCTGATAGGATTTCGATAATTTAAGCATGGAATTTACCCTTGACATTAACTCCATTTTATCTATGGGTTTACGAATAAAATCAACTACTCCGGACTCAAATGCTGTTTGTAAATTTTCTGACGAAGTATTAATTCCGGTACACATTATAACAGGAATATATTCTAATTCTTTATTTGCCTGGATTTTTTTACAAAATTCAATTCCTGACATTTTGGGCATGTCCCAATCGGTAAGTATCAAATCAGGTAGTTCTTTCTCTACAATTCTTAAAGCATCGAAACCATTATTGGATCTTAAAAGTTTTATATCATGATCTAAATTTTCCAGAATATGTTGAATAATTTTACCATAAATAGGATCATCCTCTACAATTAATATTTTGGAAGGTTTCATTCTAAATATTTTATGCTTTATCCAATGTCAATATAAAGCTTTTAGGCTTATTATCCTAATGACTGGTTTTTACGATAATCATTTTTGTTCTTGCTCTCTTTGTTGTTTTCTCTTTCTTCCGAATATTCTTCGAATAAATTCTCCTATATCTGTATCGTCTTTTCTAAAAAAATCATAAATCCAGGGTTCTCCTTCTTCATCAAAATCATTGCAATTCAGTTGAGACTGTATTGAATCAGGAATATTGAATTTTTCATTTCCCAGATAAGAATACTTATTATCCTTATATAGTTTTTGAAAGAAATTTGCAAAAACAGGAAGAGCTGAATATGCACCTTGCCCGTACGTTGTTGTTTCGAACCTTACAACCGGGTTATCACCTCCTACCCAAACGCCTGCTATTAATTTGGGGTTCATTCCAATAAACCAGGCATCTGTATTGTTTTGAGTAGTTCCTGTTTTTCCGGCAAAATCTCCTTCAAATTTCCAAATGGATCGTAAGCCATTCGCTGTTCCCCGATCAACAACACCTTGCATCATTGCTAAAACTGTTTGAGCAATTTCTTCTGTTATTACAGTATCCCCAAGCTCATGTACCGGATCAAAGTATAAAATATTACCCTCCGAATCTTCAATTCTTCGAATAATTCGAGGTTCAATATTTCTTCCATCATTTAAAAATACAGCATATGATTTTACCATTTCGTAAAGAGATATTTCTCCTGTACCTAAAGCGAATGAAGGAACCGGGGGTAAATAGGAAGTTATTCCCATTTTGTGTGCTAGTTTAATTGTAGAATCAATTCCTGCCTGCATTAATAGCTTAACACTAATTGTATTCATAGAATTTGCCAAAGCACCTTTTACAGAATAATATCCACCATAGCCTCCATCAGAATTTTTAGGAGTCCAGTCATCATAATCTTCATAAACTACACTATCGTTTTCAAAAAAATCACAGGGTTTTATTCCATGTTTTAGTGCCGAGGCGTAGATGATTGGCTTTATTGTTGATCCTGTCTGCCTTTTTGAAGTAACATGATCGTATTTAAAATACTTATAATTTACTCCACCAACCCAAGCAAGAATATCCCCTGTATGACCATTCATAACCAGCGATCCTGTTTGTAGTGTTTTAAAGTGATGCAATAAAGAATCCAAAGGCGATATTAAAGTATCTTCTATTCCATTCCAGGTAAAAATTTCCGTATTACGCAGAACTTTCATTGCAGCAATTGCCTCATCTTGCGACAAACCTTCTTTTATTAATAATTTATAAGCCTGGCTTTGCCCTATTTGTAATAATGCAAGTTTCGGATTCCTAATCCAGGGCTCTTCTCCATTCCAGTGATCATCAAAAGTTATCTGCAGTTTAGATAAATGATTTGCCACAGATTGTTCTAAATACTCCTGCATTTTACCATTTAGAGTGGTATATACTTTTAATCCATCGGTATATAAATTGTATTTACTACCATCTGACCTATTTTTTTTCTCTAATATTTCTATGCATCTTTTTTTTAGATACTCGCGAAAATAAGGTGCCGGACCTTCTACATGTGTAAGTTTTCGATATTGTATTGATATCGGAATTTGTTTTAACGAATCCAATTCTTCTTTTCTCAGATATCCATACTTATGCATTTGTCTTAATACAATATTCCTCCGTTTGAGAGCCGCTTCTTTATTTGTCCTGGGATTGTAACTTGTATTAGCTTTTAATAAACCAACCAACATTGCCGATTCTTCAATTTTAAGTTCAGAAGGTTGTTTATTAAAAAAAATAATGGATGCAGTTTCTATTCCATAGGTATTTTCACCAAACGAAACAGTATTCAAATAAAGCTCTAATATTTCTTTTTTTGAATATAATTTCTCAATTCGTCGAGCTACAATCATTTCCCTGATTTTTGCCACAGGAATTGTCATAATTCCAAAATTTTTTCTACCATAAAGGTTTTTAGCTAATTGCTGTGTTATGGTACTCCCTCCCCCAGAGCTTCGATCAAATAAAATAACTGTTTTTACCAGAACTCTTAAGGTGCTTTTAGGATCGATACCATGATGCTCATAAAAACGAATATCTTCTGTAGCAACAAGGGCATTCAACAAATAATCAGGAATTTCTTCAATAGATGCATTCGTTCGGTTCTGGTAATAATATCGTCCTAAAAGTGTATTGTCAACAGAATAGATATTAGTAGCCGTATTATTTTTGATTTGTTTTAATTCTGCATAAGCAGGCAAATTACCAAAAACACCAATCTTTACAAGAACAACCAAAGTAAAAATAAGAATTGATATGATAAATACTGCAATAAAAAATGATTTAACTAAAAAATTTTTCCAGTTAATTCTTTTCTTTGAGCTCCTTTTAGCACACATACAATAACATTATTTACTAATAACTATCACATTCTTGCCTTTATTGTGTCCTTTTTGAGCATATTCGTGAGCTTCGGTTATTTGTTCTAACTGGAAAGTTTTATCTATACTTATTTTTAATTTCTCTTCATTAATCCACTGAACAATTTTATTTAAATCAGAATTATCATGTTTCATTACAAACGTTTTAGCCTTTTTCCCTTTCGAAAATAACTGATGTAGCTTGTAAATTGGCATCTTTTTTATAGTATCAAGATAAGCTAAATTTAAATAAACCCCTCTAGGCTTTAGAAGATGTTTTATTTTGGGGAAATTATAATTCCCAGCAACATCAAAAAACACATCAACCTTTTCGTTTAATTCAAATACATTTTGTTTCGTATAATCAATAAATTCATCTGGTTCAAATTGCTTTACAAAATTTTTACTTTTATCACTTGCAATAGCAATTACTTTTGCTTGCATAATTTTAGCCATCTGTAAAGCAATGTGTCCAACTCCCCCTGAAGCTCCATTAATGAGAATTGTTTGCCCCACCTTTAAATTTGCTTTATCTCGAAGGGCTTGTAATGAAGTTAACGCAACCATTGGAAAAGCAGCAGCTTCTTCTTTAGAAATATTATTAGGAACTTTTGCAAAACACTTTTCATGGCCAACAGCAAATTGAGCCAAAGCTCCACCATATTTATTATCTAAAACCCCAAATACAAAATCTCCTATTTTGAGCTTATCTATTTCATTTCCAACTTCAACAACTTCTCCACACACATCATAACCTAAAATAATTGGAAAAGGCGAACCTAAAATGAATTTGTGGTTTCCTTTACGTTGTTTCCAATCGATTGGATTTATACTTACAGCATTAACGTTAATTAAAATCTGATCCGGCTTAATTACTGGTTTCTCTACATCTTTGATTTCAAAAACATCAGGATTTCCAAATTGATTTATAATTGCTGCTTTCATATCTTATTTTTTTTTTGAATTTTTAAAGATAATTCAAAAATCTGTAATGCCAACCTAAATAAATAATTCAATTAAATTGCCATAATTAATCATTATTTAACCTGAAAAATTAGCGGTTTTCATAAATTTTTCTTTCCTTTATTAGTTGATTGGCAATCCAAATTTCAAAGTATATGAATATCAATACAACGTTTTGGTTTTTTGATCGAATTAAAGAAGATAACTTATGTTTGTTATATAATGGCGATTTTAGCGATGAGATCACCAATAAACTTATTGAGTTAAGTGAATATAACATAAATAACATAGATACTCTTTCCAAAATGAAAAAGAAAGCATCATTTTTAATGGCAGAATGCTTTCAAAATATTGTTCGGCACGGAGAATCTCTCGAAGGTAAAAAACATGCATCTTCAGATGAAGGATTTTTTCTGACTAAAAACTGGCACGATATATATTATATTACTTCCGGTAATTTAATTGAGAACAATAAAATTGCGGATTTAGAACGTCAACTGGAAAAAGTTAATAGTCTGGACCGAGATGAGCTAAAAGCTTTGTATAGAGAAGTCCTTGAAAATGAAGAGATCTCTGATAAAGGAGGAGCTGGCCTGGGATTAATTGAAATGGCACGCAAGTCAGGACAAAAATTAGAATATGTTTTTAAAGATTTTGATGAACATTTCTCATT
>JAUVUS010000022.1 GCA_030600865.1 Bacteroidales bacterium
GCTACAACGCCAATTGACAAAGAAGTGGCACAAGCCATGCAACCATATTTGGCAGATTATTTCGGTAATCCTTCAAGCTCTCACAGTGTTGGTATTGAAACAAAAAAGGCTGTTGAAAATGCACGAAAACAAGTTGCAAACCTGATTAATTGTAAACCACACGAAATTATTTTTACCAGCGGAGGATCAGAATCAAACAATTATGCCATTAAAGGAATCGCTTATGCTTACGAAAACAGGGGGAATCATATTATTACATCTACTATTGAGCATCCTGCGGTAGTTGAAGTTTGTAAATACCTCGAAAGAAAAGGATTTAAGATTTCTTATATTCCGGTTGATGAATATGGTGTAATCGATATTAAAAAGTTAGAAAAAACCATTACTAAACAGACCATCTTAATTACAGTAATGCATGCAAATAATGAAATTGGCACAATTCAACCTATTTCGGAAATTGCAAAGATTGCACAAAAAAACAGCATCTATTTTCATACTGATGCAGCACAATCGGCAGGTAAATATCCTGTTGATGTAAAAGAACTTGGCGTTGATCTTATTTCTTTAGCCGGCCATAAATTGTATGCACCAAAGGGAATAGGAGCACTTTATATTAAAGAAGGTGTTCAGTTAGAAAAGTTAATTCACGGTGCAGACCACGAGCAAAATAAAAGAGCCGGAACTGAAAACGTTTTAGAAATAGTTGGTTTAGGTAAAGCATGTGAAATTGCTCATAGATATTTATATCGTAACATAACACATATGCAATCGGTAAGGAATTTACTTTACAACAATTTAAAAGAAAGTATTCCTAATTTAAAACTGAATGGTCATCCCGAACACAGATTACCAAATACCTTAAATATTAGTTTTCCAAATATTGAAGCCAACATTCTGTTAAATGAATTGGAAAGCAAGGGTATTGCAGCTTCAGCTGGTGCTGCCTGTCATACCGATTCAATTGATGTTTCTCCTGTATTAACTGCTATAAAGCTGAATACAGAATATGCAATGGGTACTATACGATTTTCTGTTGGTAAATATACTACCGAGCAAGAGATAAACAGGGCTTCAGAAATAATTACTGAAACAGTTAGTCAATTTAATCAGGATGGAAAAGAAATCAAACATTCTCCTGATACAGATTTTTCTGATATTAAACTTACTAAATATACTCAGGGACTGGGTTGTGCTTGTAAGTTGAGACCACAAGAACTGGAAAAAATCTTGAAAGATATTCCTGTACACAATAATCCAAATATATTAATTGATACCAAAAATTCCGATGACGCCGCTGTTTATAAGATAAATAATGAAACAGCATTGGTTCAAACAGTTGATTTTTTCACACCTGTTGTAGATAGACCTTATGATTTTGGAGCTATTGCGGCAGCAAATGCCCTTAGTGATATTTATGCTATGGGTGCAAAACCAATTTTTGCATTAAATATTGTTGGATTTCCTTCAACCAGGTTACCTATGGATGTTCTAAAACAAATACTTAATGGAGCACAAGATAAAGCTGATGAGGCAGGTATCAGTATTTTGGGAGGACACTCTATTGATGATACTGAACCAAAGTTTGGAATGGTTGTAAGCGGAATAGCTCATCCCGATGAGATTTTAACAAATTCAAGGGCTAAGGAAGGTGATGCTATTATTTTAACAAAGCCCATAGGACTTGGAATAATAGCAACTGCCTTAAAGCGTGGTATGGTTAATAAAAACACCGAAAATTTTGCAATTAAAATTATGTCGGAATTGAATAAATATGCTGCAGAAATTATTAGAAAGTTTGATATTAATGCTTGCACAGATGTTACCGGATTTGGACTATTAGGACATTTAAGCGAAATTTCACTTGCAAGTAAGATGGATGTTGATATATTTTCACAACAAGTACCTGTAATTGAAGAAGCCTGGGAATTTGCAACAAGCAATATTATTCCGGGAGGATCAACAAATAATCTCAATCATTTCTCGAAATATATCGATTGGGATACTAATCTTTCTGATATTGAAAAAATTATTTTATGCGATGCCCAAACATCAGGAGGATTGTTATTTACAATCCCAATGAGTCAGAAAGATAAAGTAATAAAACAGCTTAAAGAATCGGGAATTGAGTTTGCATCTCACATTGGTAATTGTGTATCGAAAGGAAATGGAGTAATAAGTGTTTTAAAAAAATAAAACTATAGTTTGAATAAAACATTTTAATATCTCTTGGCGTTTACTGTTAAATATTAATTCCACAAGAATGAGAACTTTTAAATTAATAATATTTTTAATCTTTAGTTTTTTTGTCGTTGGTAATTCTTCAGCACAAAATAATATTCCTGAATTAAATAAAGAAATTGTTAAATACGTAAAATCGGTTAAAGGTAAAAAAGTTGACAGAGGCGAATGCTGGGATTTAGCAAATCAGGCTCTTATACGTGTTAACGCCGACTGGGATAAAGCATATATATATGGTAATATAGTTGATCCTGAAACAGATCAAATATTTCCCGGAGATTTAATTCAATTCGAAAATGTGAAGGTTAAATATACTGAAGGAAATGCAACTTACACTGAATTTATGACTCATCATACTGCAATTGTTTATAAAGTTATAAGTAAGGGCATTTTTGAAATCGCTCACCAAAATACAGGATCATCAGGAAAAAAAGTAGTTGTAGGTAAACTGAATTTAAATCATGTTGTGAAAGGTGATATCTTTTTTTACCGGCCTACAAAGAAATTGGGAAATAACTAATAGAATTTCGATTACTTACAATATTTTTCCAAATAAACTATCGCTTCATAACTTCCATAGCGCTTTCCTTTTTCCCAGTCGGAGCAAGCACCTTTTTTATCACCCAATTTTAATCGGGCAAATCCTTTTTTTGCATAAATATCACCATTATAAGGTTCAATATCTAAATACATAGAATAATCCCGAATGGCATACTCGTATGTATTTGTTGCAGAATATATATCGCCTCTTAACTCGTAAAAATCTTTATTTGATTTTATCTGCATTGATTGATTAATGGCTTTAAGTGCTTCAAAATAATCTTTATTTTTAAAATAAGATTTGCTGCTTAAATAAAGCACATCAGGATTCTCGGGCAAAACTTTTAAAATGGAGTTAGTCAGATTAATAGCTTTATCAAAATTTTCAGTTTTAAATAATAAATCTGCTTTTATGATGTAACTATCAATTTCGTATGGATCTATCCTTGTTAACTTATTAATATCCTGTAAAGCAGCATTGTATTTGTTTATTTCTTTATTTAAAGTAACTCTTTGTTTTAGATATTCAGATCTGGATTTTTTCAGCTCTATAGCCGAATTAATTGATTGTAATGCACCTTGCAGGTCTCCTTCAAAATACGCAATTCTACTTTTTAAATAATGTGCCTGAGCAATATTATTGTTTCTGGATAATATTTCATTAACAACAAATAATGCCTGAGTATATTTATTATTCTGAATTAATCGCTCAACCTGGTAAATCTGTTTTTCGGTTTGAGAATAAAAATTTGCTGACAAAATATATTGATCTAATCCTAAATTATATATACCGGCAAATTCAATATTATTCATTAAATCAAATAGAGAAATTTTATATTTTGATCTAAGATTCTCTTCCAAAGCAATTTTTGCATTTTCCGAATCACTTATGCTCAAAAAGATTTTCACTTTATACTCACTTGAATAAAACTGCTTTATCTTATCAAGTTCGTTACAATACTCTAAAGCCTTTTGATAATTACCCAGTTCATAAAATGCCTCAACTTTTGCTAAATAAAACTCCGGATCCGGATTTTCAGAAATTAATATATCAAGTGAATCAACTGCTTTAGAATAATTACCTTGTTTAATATCAACAAAGGTTTGCAATTCTCTTATCCTGATATTCTGTGAAAAGAGAATCCCGGGAAATAGTATTATGATTAAAATATATACAAACCGGATGCTCATTATTTATTATTTGATTAGTTTATTAGTTTACTGGTAAACATTGAACATTGAACATTGAATTTTTAACTATATTTCCTTTTCTGTCATAATCATTTACGCATTCAATCATTTTATCATTACTCATTACTCATTACTAAATTCCCCACCTGATTTTCCGGTATAAATATGAATAAAGCCTACTATGTTTCTTAATTCAAGACCTGACATACGAGGTTCCCACACATCACAAATATAATAATATACACCTGCAGAAACTGTCTTATTTGAATTTTGAGTTTTTCCATCCCATTCAATTAAGGGATTAGTTGTTTGAAATACTAATTCTCCCCATCGATTAAAGATTTTCATATCAACCTTTTTAACATAATTTAAAGGATTATCAGCAATATATATATCATTTATTTCATCTCCATTCGGAGTAAAAACATTAGGCAATTCATAATAGGAACAATTATCAACACATTTAACATAAGACAACTCACTTTCGTTATTAAACGAATCTACCGCCGCAACAGCATAACATGCTCCCATTGATTCTTCAGGAAAGTGCTCAAATCGTGTATTTTCTGCTCCCCAAATTCTTAAGATAGAGTCTAATTCCATATCCGAACTATTTGTATAATAAATTTTATATGCAATAACATCATCAGCACAGGTAAGGTTTGGATTATTCCATGTTAGTATGTTTTTCAAACTATCACATGATGATCTTACATTAAGTGAAGGCGGACATGGTCGCTGGTAATCTTCAGGTATCTGGCAATTTTCGTGCGACCAGTTAATTGTTGGATATTCTACAGTATCAATTTTATAAACACCTATACTTTTTACTTTATAACAATATGTATTTCCATTTTTTAAGTTATTATCCGTATATATTCTATTTGTTGTATAAGCAATAGAATCAAACTGAGTTGTAGCATTATTTAATCGGTAAATCACATATTCATTATCAAGCCAGGCTGTATTTTTCTTAATATTTATTTCTACCAAATTATCAGCTGGACTTAAATCAAGAAAAATTGAAGATGCAAGTTGAGGAATACCTATTCTAAAACGATCTCCGGGAGTATCATTATATAATGCTATTTCGTATGAGTATTGCGTTTCTGCGGTATTTAATCCCGAATCATAAAATGTTGTATCATCTAATCCTGCAATTGAATCTATTCTTTTTAGTCGCATACCAAACTCATCATCAGACCTGTAAATAATATACTTGAAAGGGCCAACAGCTCCCGGCACAGTATCCAAACGGCTTGGTTTTGCCCAACGAACCATTATTTCTCCAATTGATAAATCAGTATTTAAGACACTTACGTTGGTAATAGTAGGGAATCCTGAAGCCAGCGATGCACATTGTTCTTCTGATGGAAAACTTTGAGCTCCATCGGCATATTCTGCAACAATTCTGTAACAATAATCAAAACCCTGAACTAATCCTTCGCCATTGTCATTATCAACAAAAGCTGTATCTGTTGTCTCACCAACAAATTCGTATCCCGAATCTTCGGGCAAACCGGTTGTACAACTATCATGAACGTAATTTAAAGAACCTATTTTTCTGTAAATAAGATATTTTGCAGGATTACAATCCGGAGCTTCCCAGTTTAAACGAATAAAAGCATTTCCGGGTTCAGTAACTAAACCATAAGGAGCTGGTCCAATTACTTTAACTAATAATCTCTCTATACCAACCAAATTTACATCCGAATGGTCATCCTTTGCAGAAATAATAACCATATATGGCTCTTTTCTGATATGGTTACAATGTGTAATCCAGTTAAATATTGAAACTGTCTCACCCGGGACACTTGAAACTTCTTCAATTGTTGCAGGATTTGTTTCAAACAAAAAAGGTCCGCCTGTTGCGGTATGTTCAATATTATCTAAATCAATATCGGTACTTCGAATAATAACATTTGCTGTATCGCCAACTAAAACGCAAATTTCTCCTATTGAATCTATTTCCGGAGGATGATTTTCTGATACATAAACATCAATCTGCATATCCCGTGTAATAGATCCCATTTTTACCCCGGTTCTCCATTCATCAATCAGAATTGCTAAATTAAACTTCCCGGTATCGGGCGGGGCATCCCAAATCAAATCACCTGTAATCTCATTAATGCCAATAGATGTGGTTGCAGGCGGCAAGGTGTAACCACTTATTGGTTCTCCATTCTCTCCCGTACAGATTGTTAATGAGTATGCCAAACTATCACCATCAATATCATAAGCACCCGGATTATGAATAAAAATTCGGTATTGTGCCGCTTGATTTATCGGTGGATTCAATAATATTGGAGCATTATTAGGACCCATCTCAGGGTTCACAAATATTGTTGTTTGAACAGAAAATACGGTATTTACAGAGTTTGGAATATTTTCAACACCAAAGTTCCTGTTCGGATCTTGAACCAAAACAACATAAATTCCCGGACCCGGGAAAGTATGTCGGGCAATATACCTGTTTCGTCGATAAAAATCAGGTAATTCTAATAAATCATGTCTTGGTACTGTAGTAAATGTACCATCACCCCACTCTACTTCAAGCTCCTTCCTGTCGACATTACTCAATGTATAAGTATATGTTGTTACCGTAATTTCATACGTTAACTCTGAAATTTGTGTGTATGTAATTTCTCCTGCCCTGTTGTGTGTGGCATATAAATCTGACGAACCCACAAAAAGCAGAATAAGAACTATAAATATTTTTAATTTGCTAAAAATCATCAAATTCTATTATTTGTTTTGATTGTTTTAAGTTAAACTGATAACCCTTTTCTTTTTCTCCATATTTCAAAATTAGCAAGTTTTTTTGATCAAAATATAAATCTAAAAGTATGGTATTTGAAATTTTCAAAGATTTTAGTTCATTTTCGATCGAAGCTTCATAATGAAACCAAATGGCTTCTTGATTTTTCTTTATTCCTATATAATTAATTATTTTATTCTCGCCCCCTTCTTCAGTGATTTTAAAATGACTCGAAAAATATTTATCTATTTTTTTTTGATATTTACTATAATTCTCTTCATTATCAAAATCAATATTTATCTGGTATAAATGTGCAAATAATAATTGAAAATCATCTTTAAAAACTTTAAATGATAATGAAATTTTATTTTGCTCCGGTAAATAATCCATATTTATTATTGATACATGAACCGGATGCATCAAATTAAAAATGCTCATAAGAAAAATAAAAACACTATTTATCCATAAATTCATAAGCTAAAATTACTATTTTTTTATTTCTTTGATAATAATTATAGGAAAACAACTATGTCAATTTTTTATTTGTATTTTCAATTAGGCATTTCGCATATCACAGATATTCAGGGGTATGATCATATATTATTTTTATTAACCCTTTGCGCAGTTTATTCTATAAAACAATGGAAAAATGTTTTGGTTTTAGTAACTGCCTTTACTATAGGGCATTGTACAACATTAGTATTAGCCACATCAAATTTAATAAACATTTCATCGACAGTAATTGAATTTCTCATTCCTGTAACAATATTAGTAACAGCAATTGTAAACATTGTTCAGAAAAATGATTATGTAACACCTAAATTACATACAATCAAATATGCGGTTGCCCTGTTTTTTGGATTAATTCATGGTTTAGGTTTTTCCAATTATTTAAAGAGTTTATTAGGAATGGAATCTAATATTATAAAACCTCTTTTTGCTTTCAATATCGGGATCGAATTAGGTCAAATAATTATTGTTCTCATCATTTTTAGTATCACTGGTTTATTAACAAATTTTCTAAATTTTAATAAGCGTGAATGGAGTATGGTATTATCAGGCGTAGGATTGGGAGTATCAATAATTTTAATTATAGAACGATTTCCTTTTTAACAGCCTTTATGTTGATCTAAATCATTGAAATATACTTGGAAACTTGATTAATATTAGTTATTTTGGGGATTCGATTACTCAATCTATTTTACCAGTTATGAAAAAATTAATATTATTTTGGATTTTACTTGTAATAACAAGTATTTCTATAAAAACTAATGCTCAGCAAATTGAAAATCTTCGAATAAAAACATTTGAAGATAAATTAAATCTGATATATGATATAGTGCATGAAAAATCCGGTCAATTATTTGATATCACAGTTTTATGCTCCGATGATGGTGGAACAAGTTTTACTATTCCGTTAAATTCTGTTTCCGGAGATTATGGTAGTAATATTGAGGGAGGAAAAGATAAAATTATCGTGTGGGATGTATTGAAAGATAGAAAAAACATTAAAGGTGAAGATTATGTTTTTAAAATTGTAGCCACACCAGGTAAAGTAGAAAATCAAACCGATAATGTTGAAGCATTTCATTTCGAATTAGTTGATTGTTATAAAAAAGATAAAAAAATTATATGTGCATTAAAAATCACAAATAATGGAAAAAAACGAGACCTTAAAATGATAAACCGTTTAGCACGTATTTATGATTTCAAAGGGAAAAAGGTCGAAGCTAAATCATCACAACTAGGAAGAATACGGGGAGATGCAAGGTATGCAGCACCAACATTGACATTTCAACCTAATCAAACAGATATTGCATTATTTAGTTTTGATATTACAGATGGTTTTTCCAACAGAATTAAAATGTTTGAACTTGGTGTTGAAGTATTGGAAATAACTTATGGACTTGATCTGAAAACAGGAAATATTCAGTTTAAAGATATTTCATTTGACAATCCTCAAGATCCAGCTAAAACAGAATTAATATCTCGAACAATGAGTCTCAACATTGGCCCCGAAACAACCCGAATTGTAGACATACAGCCACCACAGATAAGTTTTAGTAAGCCTCAATTAATTAAGGATAAAGCTACAAAAGTTAACACCGAAGAAGTAATTATTCACGGAAAAGTAACCGACAAAAATGGCGTTTTTGAGCTTACCGTTAATGGTATGTATGCCAACCTAAAAGAAAATGGTGATTTTGAAACAGACGTTTATCTTGTTGAAGGCAATAATAATGTTTTTGTTCGTGCTGTAGATGCCTTTAACAATTCAATTGAAGAAACTTATTCTATTGTTTATCAACCAGTAAACAAGAAAGATCAGCGACAAACAAGTAATAATGTAGGTAAAGATCCTTCTATGCTTAATAAGCAAACAGCCAAAGAAGGAAAATATTATGCATTGTTAATTGGAGTTAGTGAATATGCCGATCCTGAAATTATGAATCTTGACCAGCCCGTAACTGATGCAGGAAAGCTGTATAATACATTAACAACAAATTATACTTTCGAAAAGGAAAATGTTACCTTACTAAAAAGTCCGACTCGTGAGGAAATTATATCCGAACTTGACCGATTAAACAGGATAATCACCGAAGATGATAATTTGTTAGTTTTTTATGCAGGTCATGGTTATTGGGACAGAAAAGACGAAATTGGTTATTGGTTACCTTCAGATGCGAAAAAGGCAAATACAGCAAACTGGATGAGAAATAGCACCACTCGCGATTATCTCCGTACTGTAAAAACAAAACATACACTTCTTATTGCTGATGCTTGTTTTAGTGGTGGTATATTTAAAACAAGAAAAGCATTTGCCAATGCTCCCAAATCAATTCAAGAATTATATGAAGTTCCAAGTCGGAAAGCTATGACAAGTGGCACTTTAAAAGAAGTCCCTGATAAAAGTGTTTTCTTGCTTTATCTAACTAAAAGACTTGCCGAAAATACACAACCTTATATTTCGGCGGAAGAATTATTTAGCAGTTTTAAAATCGCTGTTTTAAATAATAGCCCGAATACACCACAATATGGCGAAATAAAAGATACTGGTGACGAAGGAGGTGATTTTATTTTCACCAGAAGAGTAAACAATTAATAACTCTTATTTCATATTAAGACTAAATTAAAGCTTGCATAACTACTTCATTTTTCTTATATTACTTGCTTCACAAATAATATAAGCCATGTCTGAAATTGTTCACGAATTAGATCAGATTGCCATTTCAGTTAAATCGCATATGCTTCTGAGAAAGTTACTCAGAGAAAACCCTATGCTTGATGAAATAATGCGAAATGCCAGAAACGAAACTGAAGCATTAGTAGGCGTAAGAAACCTAATACTTGAAGAGCTAAAGAAACACATTGATGCATATAAGTTTTATAAACGCGAGGTTATTGGTCGTGAAGCATTCGAAAAACTGGAGTGGAAAGATTTAGCTGCTATTCGTTTACTTGATTATATAGATAATGCCGGACGTGAATTTGATGATTTAAACTTACGTGGAGAAAAAGCCGTAAGTAAACCTATTGCTTTAATCTGGCTGGCAGTAAACTTTGGAACTGGTGGTGCAAAACCATTCTTTTTTGAAGATATGCTCCAACTTTTCAGGCAATTTACAGGTAAATCAAAACGAGAGTTACCTTCAAAGGAAAAGGTAGAACAATGGATGGACAGATGGAGTCATGGTTTGGATCCACGCATTACAAAACTTCGTGAAGAAAACCGTGAACGTATTTTAAAAATCATAATTGATAAGATTGATTCAGAAGATATTAAAGATTCCAAATATTTTTTTGAACCAGGCATGTCTCAGGAACAAAAGTTTTTAAAAACCCTTGAATGGTGGGACGATCGTCTTTTTCATTTAAGATTTGCTGTCCGTTCACCGGATTTATTAAATGAGCTTTTAGGGAATTCTCTCGATCCGGATACAATGAAAGTATTATACGAAGCTAAAGAAAAAGGAATCCCGTTTTTTGTAAATCCATATTATTTGTCATTATTACATGTACGAGTGCCTTATTTTGCCGTTGGTGCCGATTTGGCTATTCGTCATTATGTAATATACAGCAAACAGTTGCTTAATGAATTTGGTCACATAATTGCCTGGGAAAAAGAAGATATAGTTGAACCGGGAAAACCAAATGCTGCAGGCTGGCTTCTACCCAACGATCATAATATTCATCGCCGCTATCCCGAAGTTGCAATATTAATTCCTGATACAATTGGCCGTGCATGTGGTGGATTATGTGCATCATGTCAGCGATTATACGATTTCCAGAGAGGTAATCTTAATTTTAATCTCGATAAACTAAAACCACGTAAAACCTGGGAAGAAAAACTTAAAAATCTTTTAAAATATTTTGAGGATGATCCTCAATTACGTGATATTCTGATCACGGGTGGTGATGCATTAATGAGTTCTGATAAATCACTTGAAAAAATCTTAAATGAAATTTATGAAATGGCTTTACGTAAAAAGAAAGCCAATAAAAACAAAGTTAATGGTGAAAAATATGCCGAAATTATAAGAGTAAGACTGGGAACAAGATTACCGGTTTATCTGCCTCAAAGAATTACATATGAGCTAACTCAAATCTTAAAGGATTTTAAAGAAAAAGCCATTACAATTGGTATAAAACAGTTTGTTATTCAAACGCATTTTGAATCACCAATGGAAGTAACACCCGAAGCTCGTGAAGGAATCCGAAAACTAATTACTGCCGGCTGGATAGTTACAAATCAATTGGTTTTTACAGCTGCTGCATCGCGTCGTGGACATTCTGCCAAACTAAGAAAAGTGCATAACGATATTGGAATTATTAATTACTATACCTTTAGTGTTAAAGGTTATATGGAAAATAATTTCAATTTTGCTACTAACGAAAGAGCAGTTCAGGAACAAATGGAAGAAAAGATTTATGGCAAAATCCCTGAAGAATATTACGATGAAATAAAAGACTTTCCGAATCACTCCGAATTATTAGTTGAAAAAATATCAGAGTTAAAAAGCAAAGCTAATCTGCCTTTCCTTGGCACAGATCGTAATGTATTAAACTTACCCGGAGTTGGTAAAAGTCTTACCTTCAGAACCATTGGAATAACCCGGTATGGAAGGCGAATACTGGAGTTTGATCATGACGCCAATCGTAATCATAGCCCGATTATTGAAAAAATGGGAAAAGTAATTATTATTGAGTCTAAATCGATTAGTGAATACCTTGAACAACTCGAAGATATTGGCGAAAATATTCCCGATTATGAAAGCATCTGGGGATATTCAATTGGAGAAACAGAACCCCGTATTCCTATTTATGAGTATCCTGAGTATGACTTTGAAATTACTAAAGAAAACACGAATCTGGAGATAAGTAATTAATTTTATATGATTATCGGATTGATTTCCTATAATTTAAAAGAAGGTGCTAAACGGCTATGTTTTATAGACTTTTTTGCAATTGGATTGTGTGCAAGATCAGGAAGAATTGCAAATGTGCTTGTAATAGCGATGACTAAAGGGTTTAGCATTTCATCTATCTGTGCTGAATGAGCGTCTAACTGTGCTGAACATATTTCTATCTGTGCTGAACATGTTTCTATCAGTGCTGAACATGTTTCTATCAGTGCTGAATTATCATCTATCAGAACTGAATTATCATCTATCAGAACTGAATAAGTTTCTAACTGCACTGAATTGCTTTCATCAGTGCTGAATTTGTTTCTAATTGTGCTGAATTGATGTCTATCTATACTGAATGAGTTTCTATCTTGAATAAGGTCTGTTCAATGAACTGTGGGGTCTGTTCAGTAAAGTGTGTCAAGTAATTAACTAAATAATTTTTAACTTGCACATTATGAATGGAAAAGATTTTAATTTTGAAGAGTTCGAAAAAGAGGCAATTGAACAGATAAAATCTGGGAAAAA
>JAUVUS010000248.1 GCA_030600865.1 Bacteroidales bacterium
AGACTTTGCTGTTAAAGCAAAACCAGGCGATATTGTTGTTGTACAAAAGAATTTTGGTAGTGGAAGTTCTCGTCAACAAGCTGTTGATTGTTTCAAAGCGCTTGGTGTACAGGCTATAGTTGCCGAATCTTTTGGTGCTATTTACGAAAGAAATGCTATAAATGCCGCATTCCCAATAGTACAGTACAATTCCCTTAATGAACTTGATCTTAAAGATAAAGATACTATTAAAGTAAATTTGGAAACAGGAGAAATTACTAATACTAAAAATAACAAAACAATTAATGCCGAACCGTTTTCTGATGTACAAATGGAAATATATCAGAATGGAGGATTGTTTTAGATAAATATATTTTACCACTAAAATACTAAGAACACTTAAAAGCACTAATTTTTTTATAAAACTTAGTGTTCTGAGTGCCTTAGTGGTGATTTTTTATCTTTGGAAATTAGAAACTTTGAACTAAGAACTTGAAACTTTAAACTAAAATATATGGCTGCAAAAACTTTTGTAGAAAAAATATTTGATGCTGAATGTGGCAGTATCGTTTTTAAGAAACCTGATATCGTTTTAACACACGATAATACTGTTAGTATTAAAAAGACTTTTGAAAAAATGGGTGGCGATAAAGTTGCCGATCCAAATCAATTATTGATTGTACTGGATCACAATGCACCACCAACAAATGCAAAACTTGCTACGGATTACCAGACAGTTCGTGATATTGTAAAATTTCAGGGAGTAGAAAAATTCTATGATGCAGGTAAAGGTATTTGTCATCAGATAATGTCTTATCATGCTATGCCGGGAATGGTGATAGTTGGTAGCGATAGCCACACTTGTACTGCAGGTGCATTTAATGCAATGGCTGCTGGTATCGACAGAACCGAAGCTGCGGGATTGTGGAAACGTGGCGAAACATGGTTTCGCGTACCGGAATCTATTAAAATTACTTTGAAAGGTAAATTAAATTCAGGCGTATACGCCAAGGATATTTCACTTTGGATAATTGGTATGATTAATTCTGATGGTGCTGATTATATGTCAATTGAATATCATGGTGATGGTGTAAAAACTCTGACCATTGCACAACGAATGACATTAGCCAATCTGGCATCAGAAATGGGAGCAAAGAATGCAGTTTTTCCTGCTGATGAAGTTTTGGCTAATTTTTACGAAAAAGATAATGTTGAAGGAGTTTGGGCTGACGAAGGAGCAAAATATGCAAAAGAAATTGAAATCGATTTAAACGAGATTTATCCTTTAGTAGCGGCTCCGCATCATGTTGATAATGTAAAAGCTGTTTCTGAAGTTCAAGGTAAAAAAGTACACCAGGGAGTTGTTGGAACCTGTACAAATGGTCGTCTTGAAGATATCCGTATTGCCACTGAAATTCTGGACGGAAAACAAATAGCTGAAGGATTTCAATTAATAGTAATTCCTGCTTCTCAAAAGATATATTTACAAGCAATTGAAGAAGGCTTGATTACTAAATTAATTAATGCCGGAGCAACAGTATTAAGTGCATCATGCGGACCATGCCTGGGAACTGGCCAGGGAATTCCTGCTGATGGATTTACAGTAATTTCAACAGCTAACAGAAACTTTAAAGGCCGAATGGGAAATAAAGAATCAGAAATTTACCTGGCTTCTCCGGCAACAGTTGCGTATACTGCTTTAAAAGGACAAATATCTGATCCTCGTGGTAAAGAATATAAAGATAAGTTTCCTTACCAGAAAGAAGCAAGCTCAACCGTAGAAATTCAAGCAGGTGATAACAGGAAATTGGGAAATGTATGGAACTATGCTGATGCTGATAATATTAACACAGACCAGATGTTTGCAGGTAATTTAACATACAATGTTTTAAGTTCAGATCCGGAAGCTATAATGCCTCATTTATTTGTAGATTTCGACGAAAACTTTCCGAAAAATGTTGCAACCGGTGATATAGTAATTGCCGGCGAAAACTTTGGTTGCGGTAGCTCACGTGAACATCCTGCTGTTGGTTTGGCACATGCAGGCGTAAAAGCTGTTATTGTTAAATCAAGTAACAGAATCTTCTATCGTTCATGTATTAATCAGGGCTTAGCTTTAATTGTAAATCCGAAAATTGTAGACAATTATACTGCTGGCGATAAAGTGGATCTTGATATGGAGAATGGAGCAATAATTATTAATGATAAGGAATTTAAATTTGCTCCTTTACCTGAAAAATTAATGAAGATTATTGAAAAGAAAGGACTTGTAAACTGGATAAAATCAGAAGCCTAAAATAATTAATAATTTTATTACACTAAAAGTCACTCTGAGTTTTCCCGATAACTATCGGGATAAGGGTGACTTTTCGATTATTTGTAAGAAAAGTGCAAATAATACATATTATTTTTTCTGATTAAAGATATTTTTATACTTTTGCATCGCTAAAAGATAATGGTCTCGTAGCTCAGTTGGATAGAGCAATAGCCTTCTAAGCTATGGGTCGCAGGTTCGAATCCTGCCGGGATCACAAAATTAGCTAAGCCATTACGTTATGTAGTGGCTTTTTTTTATATGAATTCTATTATCTAAATTGGAAACCTTATTAAATTTTGATAACTTGTAAAAAGTATCTTTATCATAATCATTGTAAATTTAAAAATATGACAAATATTTTACTTAAATATTTAGAAGATAGATATAAATACAATATCCCAAAAGAGGAAGATGAATCTCCCGGACCTGTAATTACTATTTCTAGAGATTTTGGTTGTCCTGCTAATATGTGTGCAAATCATCTGGCCGAAATATTAACGAAAATGGACGATGGGAAAAATGAACCTTGGAAGGTCATAAGTAAAGAAATACTGGAACAAGCTGCAAAAGAGCTGGGATTAACACCTGAGAAAATAGAATTTGTATTTAAATTCGAAAAAAGGAGTGCTGTTGATGAAATAATTGAAGCTCTGTCAAGTAAGTACTATAAAAGCGAGAGAAAGATTAAAAATACAATTCGTGAAGTTATTAGATCTATCGGAGAACAAGGTCGTGTTATTATAGTTGGTAGAGCAGGATCAGCTATTCTTCAGGATATTCATAATTCATTGCACATTAAATTGATTGCTCAATTAGATTTTCGTGTTGATGGAGTAAGCAGGCGACATGAGATTACGCATTACGAAGCTCGAAAATTAACTGAAGAAATGGATAAAAAACGTGCGCAATTAAGAAACGAGTTTGCAGGTAGACGTATAGGTAATGTTGATTATGACTTGATTTATAATTGTGAGAAATTCAAATTGGGAAATATTGTTGAGTTAATAGCCAAAGCTGCCGAAATACGAGGTTTGGTTTAATTTATAGATAAATGTATTTAAATAGAAAGTTCGGATGTAAACCGGACTTTTTTATTTGTAAGTCGATTTTTTATCTATTATTTTTGTTATATAACAAACTGGTTAAAGTATGGAATGCAAGAAAGATCAAAACAAAGAAAATTGTAATTGCACCTATCCTTGTAGCAAAAAAGGTGTATGTTGCGATTGTATTGCTTATCACAGAAGTATAAGACAATTGCCTGCATGTTATTTTCCTGATGATGTAGAAAAAACATATGATCGTTCAGTAAGTAAGTTTTTAGAAACAATTCAGGAACGGGGTCCTATCTGGAACTAAAAATATGGAAAAACAAAGATGTAGTTGGGCAAAAAAACCTTTAGATATAGAATATCACGATAATGAATGGGGTGTTCCTGTTCATGATGATCGGAAATTATTCGAATTTCTTGTATTAGATGCATTTCAGGCTGGATTAAGCTGGAGTACCATTTTAAAAAAACGTGAAAACTTTCGAACTGCTTTCGATAATTTTAATTATAAAAAGATTGCAAATTATCATCAGGATAAAATTGATGAATTATTGCAAAATGAAGGTATTATTAGAAATAGATTAAAGATTAATGCTACCATAAAGAATGCAAAGGCATTTATGAAAGTTCGGCAAGAGTTTGGGAGTTTTGATAAATATATTTGGTCATTTGTAGGAGGTAAAACCATAGTAAACAAGTGGAAAGATTTAAAAGAAATCCCTACAACATCAAACGAATCGGAAGCTATGAGTAAAGACTTGAAAAAGCGTGGATTTACTTTTGTAGGCTCAACAATCTGTTATGCTTTTATGCAAGCAGCAGGCATGGTTAATGATCATGAAATAAATTGTTTTAGATACAAAATTTTATGATATTTACTTTCAATAAAATAAAAAACTTTCAATAAAATAAAAAAGCGGTATGAAAAAAATATTAATTAACCTGATAATTTGTTCTTTTTTGCAAATAGCAATAACTACAAATGTTGTTTCTCAAGAAAATGAAAGTAAAGTGAATTGCAAAGTTTTAGTTGATGCACTTTCCGATAAATATGAAGGAAGTTGCAAAAAGGGACTTGCTCATGGTAAAGGAATTGCCACAGGAATTGACACTTACGAAGGTAAATTCAAAAACGGTTTCCCTCATGGACAAGGAGTTTATACATGGGAAAATAGTGATGTTTATGATGGAAATTGGAAAGAAGGAAAACGAGACGGAAAGGGTAAAATGTACTATAACTCGATTAAGCAAGATTCCTTAATCTATGCTTATTGGGTTGAAGATAAGTATATAAAAGAAATTGAAATAGCACCTTATGAAATTACATACAAAACTTCTAACCTTTCGAGAATATCATTTAAAAAGGAGAATAGTGAAAGAAACGACATTGAACTAGAAATAGTGAGGGACGGAAGAGTACTCAAATCATTGGATTATATTGATTTTGCTGGAAATTCAGGTGTTCTGAAACAAACAATTAGCTATATTGGCTATGAATATGTAAATTTTCCATTTGAAGGTCAAATAAGATTTAAGGCATTAGGTAGATTAAATAATGTAGTTTATGAATATATTC
>JAUVUS010000164.1 GCA_030600865.1 Bacteroidales bacterium
AGCTTATGTTATTGGCATGCCAAATATAAGTGAAGGAATTATAAAAGCAAAAGGACGGCTATTTCCTTTTGGATTTATTAAGATACTTCGTTCTATGAAAAAAACGAATCAATTAGATTTATTATTAGGCGCAATTAAAGATGATCTTAGAAATATAGGATTAGATACTATGCTTGCTATAGCCATGTTAAATTCAATTAACCAACGAGGACTTGAAATAATCGATAGTCATGTTATAATGGAAACAAATACTAAAATGCGTGCTGAAGTAGAAAAATTAGGTGGTAAAATATATAAACGTTATAGAATTTTTCAAAAAGATTTATAAAACAAAGAGGCTGTCCAAAAAGTAAAACAATTTATATTTATTCATATTATTTTTCTTTGTGCAACTTTGAGTGTGCTTCGTGATCCTCTGTGGTTCAGTTATTTATATTTTACCGCAAAGTCACACAAAGGTCTTCACAAAGTATCACAAAGGCTTTTTGGACAGCCTCTTATATATATCATAAAAGTATTTCTAATTATTTCCACCAAGAATTAATGGTAAACCATCTTTCTCGCTTCCAATAATTACAACTTTAGAATTTGGCGATTCAGACAATTTTATTGTAGCCTCTATCCCACGCATCTTAAGTAATGCAGGAGTTAAACTACTATTAATAATTTTGTTAGCACGAGCTTCACCTTCGGCTGCTATACGTTTACGTTCAGCTTCAGACGTCTCTTTTTCCAATTTATACTGATAAGCTAATGCTTCTTGTTCTTGTTTTAATTTATTTTCGATAGCTGTTCTTATTTGATCAGGCAAATTAATTGAACGAATAAGAAGAGCTTTCAGCTCAATTTCGTTTGCGCCAAGCACTTCCCTGGCTTCAGTAATAATAGCTTCTTCCAGTTCACTCCTTTTTGTAGAATAAATCTCTTCAGCAGTGAATCGTCCGGATACTCTTCTAACAGTAGATCTTACTTCCGGAGTTATTAATTGACTTATATAATCTCTTCCAAATTTTTCATGAAGATATCCAATCCTATCATATTTTGGATTAAATCGAATGGAAATATCCACATTTATTGATAGTCCGTTTTTGTCCAAAACATCCATTCCTTCTTCGCTTTTTTGTTCTTTCACATTATAAACATATATTTCATTCCATGGAGCAATAATGTGAAAACCCGGATGAAAAATATTTTCCTTATCAAGTCCACTTGTGAACTTTCTAAATATTACACCTCGTTCACCTGGTTTAAGGGTTATAAAAGACGAGCTACTAATAAGGATAACAATAAGAAATCCTACTGCAGCAATTACCCAAAATGTTGTTGTTATTTTTTTCATTGTGTTGCTTTTTTTAGTTATTAATTTTCTTAGCGAATAAAGGTATAACATTAATATTATAAATGGAAACTTTAAAAATATCAGCTTGTTTTTTATTTACAACAAAAATCAATAAGCAGGTTATCAACACACACTGCCTTAAAATATTATGGTTGTGTTGATTTTTCTTTATTGCGCTTTTAATTTATTTTAAATAAATTTGAAGTCCTAAAAAATCAGAGAGGCGGAAATTATGGAATTCAGAGAGTCGGAATTAATAATTAACAAAGATGGAAGCATATTCCATTTACATCTTTTACCGGAAGATATTGCTGATGATATTATCTTAGTTGGTGATCCGGGAAGAGTAGAAGTTGTGGCATCTTATTTTGACAAAATTGAACTCAAAAAACAAAACAGGGAATTTTGTACTATAACCGGTTCATATAATAGTAAAAGAATTACAGTTGTTTCAACCGGTATTGGGACAGACAACATCGATATAGTAGTTAACGAACTGGATGCTATTGCTAATATTAATTTAAAAACGCGCACACTTAACAAGCAACATAAAACCTTGAATTTAATTCGCATCGGGACATCAGGATCACTCCAAAGAGATATTCCTATTGATTCATTTCTAATGAGTAAAAGATCTATAGGTTTTGATGGTTTGCTTAATTTTTATGCGAATAGAGATTCTATTTCTGACCTGAAGTTCGAAGAAGCATTTAAGAAGTATGTGAGTTGGAATGAATTATTGCCATCACCTTATATTGTTGATGCATCCGAAAAATTAATTAATAAATTAGATGGCGATAATATAATCAAAGGTATTACTATATCTGCCCCCGGATTTTACGGGCCACAAGGCAGGCAGTTACGATTACCAATTATTGATCCTGAAATAAATGATAAAATTGAAGCATTTGAATTTAAAGGGCAAAAAATAACGAATTACGAAATGGAAAGTTCAGCCATATTCGGACTTTCGAAATTATTAGGGCATAATGCAGCTACAATTTGTGCTATAATTGCTAATCGTACACAAGGTGAATATAGTAAAGATTATAAACCTGTAATAAAAGAGTTAATAAAAACTGTTTTGGAAAGACTAACAAGGTAATTGATGATTGATGACTGGTAAGTGGTATATGGTGATTGAAACTTGAAATTTGGTGTTTGATAATTAATTAGTACTTAAAGTGAAAATCAATAAAAAAATAAACGCATTATTACAATTGTTAGATGATCCTAATGATGAGGTATTTGAGTATATTTCACAAAACATTCTGAAACAAGGGGAGAATATAATTCCTGAACTGGAAAAAGTCTGGGAAAAGTCTTTAAATGCAATTTTACAGGAACGTATCGAAAATTTAATTCAAGAGATTCAGTTTTCATCAACTCAAAAACAGTTAAAAGAGTGGAAAGAATCCGGTGCAGTAGATTTGTTAAAAGCAGCCTACTTAGTAGCAAAGTATCAATATCCTGATTTAAAATACGATGATATTACCGAAGCTTTTAATAAGATTAAGCAAGATGCCTGGCTTGAAATAAATAACAATTTAACAGCTCTTGAAAAAACAAGGATATTAAATCACATTTTATTCCAGGTACATGAATTTTCGGGAAATAGTTCTAACTTTTTCGCACCACAAAACTCCTATATAAATCATGTTTTTGATACTAAAAAGGGAAATCCCTTAACGCTTGGCATTATATATATATCTTTAGCTCAAGAATTAAATATACCAATCTATGGTGTTAGTATGCCTCGAAATTTTATTCTTGCTTATATTGATGAATATAATATTCACGACCCTTATAAAGATGATGTTCTTTTTTATATAAATCCTTATAACAATGGTAAAGTTTTAGGAGAAAGAGAAATTGACTATTTTTTAAAACAACAAAAAATAGAACCGAAAAAATCATACTACAGTCCTTGTTCTAATATCGAAATTATTAAAAAGTTAATATTAAATTTAATATATTCGTACGAAAAATTAGGCTACCCTGAAAAGGTGAATGACATGAAAAAATTGTTTAATATTGTAAATTGATATATGGTGTAAGGTGTAGTAACCATAAACCTGCCTGCCGGCAGGCAGGCCGTAAACCACATACCGTAAACCGTCTAAACCACAAAAATATGACAACTGAAAAAAGAAACGACGAAATTGATTTGATAGAATTGTTTCAAAAAATGGGTAATGGTATTAAAAATCTATTTAATAGCTTTTTTAATTTATTGTATTCAATCCTATTATTTTTTATTAGAAAATCTATAATAATTTTTGCAATTATTGTATTGGGCATAATTTATGGATTTTTTCAATATAAAACATCCCCCAGATACTATTCATCAAGCATTGAAGCATATTCAAATGCTATCTCAAGTATTGATATGATTAATTATATTAATAATATTCATGAATTATTTAAAGAAAACAATAATGTAGGTTTAGCATCTAAATTAGAATTGGATACTCTACTATTAGCAAAAATAAAAGATGTTAAAGCATTTAAAGTTATCGATTTTAACGATGACGGAGTTACTGATTTAATAGATTATAATGATAAATATTTAACTTCTGACACAATTGTTTCTGAAACCAGGTTTGTTGTTAAAGTGGAAGTCTTCGATCCTCAAATCTTCCCTCTTATCCAGGAAAGTATTTTTAATTATATCAATCAGAATAGCTATATTAATAGATTAAATAGTATTCGAAAAGATCAACTGCAAGAATTAATTTTAAAACTAAATACTGAAGTAGCATCTCTTGACAGCTTAAAAAAGGTAGAATATTTTACCACAGAAAGATTGAATCCACAAGCAGGCCAATTACTGGTAATGAACGAAAAAGAAACACAATTGTATCATGATCAAATAATTAGCCTATATAAACAAAAACAAGCTTTAGAAAGAACTCTTGAATTAAAAACAGACCCGATAACTATAATCCAGGATTTTTCTGCATTATCGACTATAGAAAATAAACTTATGACGTATCTTAAGTTTTATGGAATAGCTGGATTAATTTTGGGTATTTTTATTTCAATAATACTTGAAAATTTTAAGGGAATTCTTAAAATTATTAGAGAATCAAAAATTAAAAAGTAAATTTTACGGTATCATATATTACCACATGTATTGATTAATTATTATTACTATGTTCAACACTATTGAACATAGCATATAATAAGCTGTAAAAAAATACTACAAAAGATACACCTGCAATAGTATTTAACATTGCTTCAAAGAAAAAATTAATAAATAATATTAAGCCAAAGTAGAAAAATAGAAATTGTTTTCTTTTAATTGCAATTACTAATATTGTGATAATCCAAGCAAATATTAACACCAAACCAACAAGACCCAATTTAACAGCAACATCTAAATATTGGTTATGTGCATTAAGGTTATACTCGTGAGCCTCAGTCAAATCATAGTCCTGATATTTCTTTTTCATTACTTCATCAATATCTCCTGTCCCTACTCCAAACAAAAGGTTGTCATTGAATATTTCAATCCCCGATTTCCAAAGCCAAAGCCTTACATCTGAATCTTTACTTAATGATTGACCATTTTCAATAATATTAACCGTTTCTGTAACATTTTTATTTATCCGCGAATTGGATAATATCAACACCGTAAAAATCACTCCTAACATCAATACTCCAATAGCAATCCAATATTTTTTGTACTTAATAATAACAATTAAAAAGAAACTAAAAAAACTGATTAAGTAAGTAATATAAGCTGCACGGCTTCCTAATAGCCAAATAAAAACTGAAAAATAAAGGATAAGACTATAATATAATATATATCTTTTTTTACTTGATCTTATTAAATACACCAATATAACAACCGAAAAAGTAATATATACAGAAAAATAAGTTGAGTGATGAAAAAAACTTAAATATGAATAAGAAAAATAACTGTATCTTTGATTAACTAACTGGAAAAAACTTAAATTAATTGTGTCACTCCATCTCGATGACTCAAAAACAATTTTACCAAAATCATTAACATGAATACTGTTATTAAATGCAAAAACTAAACAAATTATACTGGCAATAAAATTTCCAAAAACAAAAATCTTTAAAATTAATCGATAATTAACCCTGACTTTTTTAGTAATAAATACAGCTACAACCGGAATAAACAATATAGAAAGCTTTACCTCCAGATCAAATAAACCGTTCTTTAAATCATCGGAATAAATTAGGCCGATTATATGACTTACGAAGAACAAAAAAGGAAAGAGTAGTAAGATTAATTGTTTATAAGATTCTATTTTTATTTTACGGATAGAAATAACACCGGATAAAACCCATAAAAATATTACATAAGGTAAATATTCTTTAGTTAATGGCATTAGCAATGCCACTATTAGAAATATATAATACTGGAAATTTGATCTAAAAAAAGTTTTTATTTTTAGTAACATTTAATCTTTATTTACTATAATATTAAATAATTTAAACATACTTATTATTGGTCGAAAACAATATGAAAAATGCAACAAAAACTAAGCACTTTATACTATAAAACTTTTAAAAAATAAGAAATACCTAAAATACACCATTAATAAGAAATACCTAAAATACACCATTGAATGAAATAATTAAATTTAATTGTTAATCGATAAATATTTTATTCCAGTAAAAATTCCAATTAAAGATCCAAAACCATACGAAAAGTGTAAAGTATAAAAAGCCCAGAATATATAAAATTTGGATGTTTCTTTATCGTCTATTTTTATAACTTGAATAAGAATAAAAAAATTATATATTAAAAATATAACAACAAATAATAAAAATAAATATCTATAAATCAGTCCAATAAAAAA
>JAUVUS010000327.1 GCA_030600865.1 Bacteroidales bacterium
AAGGTGCAGAAGCATATTTTTCGCCTGATGATAAATCTTTAATCTTTAATGGTAAAAATGCGGAAGATGATATTGTCCACATGGTATATACTGTTAATATTGATGGAACCAATTTAAAAAGAATAAACGATAAAGGTGCTGATGCCTGTTCTTATTATCACCCAAACGGCGAAAGTCTTATTTGGACTTCAACAAGAGATAATCTGGATATGCATCCCGGCAACTATTCTGATACTAAAGATTACCCTCAGGGAGCAGAATTATATACTTCGGATCTTGATGGTAATAATGTAATTCGTTTAACTAATAATGAGTATTACGATGCTGAAGTTGCTTATAGTCCCGATGGTAATCAAATTCTATTTGGTCGTCAGATTGAAGGAATGATGGATTTATGGATTATGAATCCCGATGGTTCAAATCAGACTCAAATCACTCATACTCCTGATTGGCAAGAGGGTGGTGCATTTATAATGCCTGATAATGAAACAATAATCTACAGAGCATGGAAAAAATCTGAACAAGATAATCCACGCAGATCAATGCAAATATTTACTATAAAAACAGATGGAACAGATTTGAAACAAATTACCCATGAAGAAGGAACTCATTGGGCACCATATCCTGCTTCAGATGGCATTCATTTTGTGTATGTTAAAGTTCTACCACCACACAATTATGAAATTTTTATGATGAACCTGGAAACAGGCGACGAAATACAATTAACATTTAATAAAGCCTTTGATGGATTCCCAACTATCTCACGTGATGATAAAACAATGGTATTCTCATCAAGCAGAGATGCAAAAGAAGGAGAAAGAGCATTAACTCTTTATTTAATGGATATTTCATCATTGAATATTGGCGTAAAATAATTTAATATCAATTAATCATGAAAAAAACACTAATTTTTATTAGCCTGGGAATTTTTATTGCTTCCTGTACTCAGGTCAGGATTGATAATCCGGAAATTACAAAAGCAGAATTAAGAGAACATATTGAGTTTCTTGCATCAGACTCGCTAAAAGGACGATTGCCGGGAACTCCTGAAGGACTGGTAGCAGCTCAATATATTGGTAACAAACTTCAACAATTTGGATTTACTCCTATTGCTGATAATGGATATCAATATTTCGATGTTGTAACTGAAGTTATAGCCGGAGATAAAAACACTCTTGAGTTTGGTGATTTCGCAGGTACTTTGAATGATAATTTTACCCCTTATAATTACTCGGCAAACCAAACACTAGAAGCAAATGAATATTTGCCGGTTATGGTTTTGATATAGAAACTGATAATATTAAATGGAACGACTATAAAGACCTGGATATTACCGGGAAATGGATTCTAATATTAAGAGCCGACCCAGAGTTAAAAAATCCCGATAGTGAATTTATCCGATACTCAAATGAGAGATCAAAAGTGTTAACTGCAAAAGACAATGGAGCTGCAGGCGTTTTATTTGTTTCAGGTTATGAATTTGACAAAAAAGATGAACTTACCAAATTGGAAAAAGATCAAACAGAATCTAATTTGGGTATTCCTGCATTCCATATAAAAAGGGATATTGCAGATAAAATATTGTTAAAATCGGGTAAAACTATCGCAGATTTAGAAAAACAATTAAACAAGAATATGCTTCCAGGTTCTTTCGATTGTAATATAATGTTAAAAGCTACATCTGATATTAGTTTTAAGAAGGTTAAAACTCAGAACGTAGTTGCCATGTTACCAGGTAATGATCCTATATTAAAAAATGAATATGTTGTTATCGGTGGACACTACGACCATTTAGGTATGGGCGGGCCATCCACTTCATCGCGCATGCCCGATTCAATTGCAGTGCATTTTGGCGCTGATGATAATGCCTCAGGTATAGCATCAATAATTGAAATAGCAGAAAAATTAGCAGATAATAAAAGCCATTTACAAAGAAGCGTGATTATTATTGCTTTTGGTGCAGAAGAAATTGGCACAATCGGTTCAAAATTTTTTACAAGCAATCCTGCGATTGATCTTAAACAAATTAAGGCAATGGTAAATATTGATATGGTTGGCCGTCTTAAGGAATCAAAAGATCTGTTTGTTGGAGGTGTTGGAACTTCAGTCGAAAGCGAAAATCTTTTAAACAAGCTTGTTGAAGGCAGAGATTTAAATTTAGGCATTTCGTATAATGGTTTTGGACCATCAGACCACTCTGCATTTTATGTGGAGGATATCCCTGTATTTTTCTTTTCTACAGGAGCACATGGCGATTATCATACTCCGTTGGATGTAATTGATAAATTGAATTTTGAAGGCTTGAAAGTACTAACTGATTATATTTATGATTTATCAATTGAAATTTTAAACCGTGATCAGATATTAACTTTTCAGGAATCGGGTCCAAAAGGAAGAAGTACAGAACCAAGCAGAGGATCAAAAGTTAAGCTTGGGATAATTCCTAATTTCGGAAAATCAGATAACAATGGATTAAGAATAGATGGTGTTACTCCGGGTGGAGCTGCTTATAAAGGAGGTTTACTAAAAAATGATGTAATTGTAGCAATCGAGGGCAAAGCTATTCACAATATTTATGAATATATGAGTAGAATGGGTGCGTTAAAACCCGGGCAAACAATTACAATTGATGTCATAAGAGAAGATAACATGGAAGTATTCATTATTCAATTAGATGAATAATTCATAATAAAAATAAATAAATATTCGTATAATATGTATTACCGCGAAGTTCACAAAAGATTAAAGATTAGGTTTAGGTTTAGCACATTGCTTTAAGACCTTCGCGGTTTTACATTTACGAAATAAGATATTAATTTTTTTATTAAAATTTCAAACTATTAAAATAAAACTTATGAAAAAATGTATTTCCATTATTTTATTAACTGCATTAGTCAGTTTTGCATTTGCACAAGATAAACCTGCTTATAAGCTATACGATCAAAAAGGGGAAGAAGCCAAATACGAAGAAATGGTTAAGGATTTAGCCGATGCTGATATGGTTTTCTTTGGAGAATATCACACTGACCCTATTGCTCACTGGATGCAAATTGAATTAACTAAAAGTCTTCATAAAATAAAAGGTGAAAAATTATTTTTTGGGGCAGAAATGTTCGAAAGCGGTAACCAATTAGTTCTTAACGAATACTTAGCTGGTTTTTATCCTGAGAAAAAAATGTTGGCAGAAATAACTCAACTTTGGGGTAACTATCAAACAGATTACAAACCTATGGTTGAATTTGCTAAGGAAAACAACTTGAGGTTTATTGCTACAAATATTCCTCGCCGTTATGCTTCATTAATTAATAAAAAAGGATTTGAAGCATTGGAAAAATTAAGTGATGAAGCTAAAAGTCTCATCGGTCCAGACCTTGTTAAACTTTATGATCCTGAGGTTGATTGTTATAAAAGCATGATGAAAATGAGCATGATGCCCGGAATGACAAATGATAATTTTCCAAAATCACAGGCAGCAAAAGATGCTACTATGGCTCACTTCTCTATTATAAACCACAACGAAGGTGATCTATTATTACACTTTGAAGGTTCTTATCACTCAAATTACAATCAGGGTATTATCTGGTGGATCAATAAAATTAAACCTGGATATAACATCAAATCTATTGCAACTGTTTATCAATCAGAATGGGATGAAATGACTGATGAGGAAAAAGAAACTATTGCAAACTATACTATAGTTGTTGCTGATGGAATGACTCAGACTAAAAGATAGTTAATAAAATATTTTATTATACCTAATAAAATGTAGGCGGGTGGGGATTTATTGCGATAATATTAGGTTCTAACAACAAGTTAATATGAAACAGAAATATTTATTTATCAGACTTATTATTTTAGGATTGTTCTTTGTTGCTACAAATAGTTTTGCGCAAAAAACTGTTATACGTATTCTCGATGAGCATACATCAGAACCTTGTCCTTTCGCTAATGTAGTTTTATACGATAAAAATAATAATTATTTGAAAGGTACAGTATCAAATGATAATGGTGATGTTACATTTGACATTAAAGAAAAATCCAAGATAGTAATTTCATATG
>JAUVUS010000096.1 GCA_030600865.1 Bacteroidales bacterium
CCGCCATGTTGATTCATCAGTTCACCTTTTCGAAAAGTGGGGTTTACCTATCTGGAAAGACGAAGAAGGAAATTATGTGAACGAAGGCCGTTGGCAAATCATGATTCATGGTGAATCATATAAAAATATAGTTTCGGAAGCTGCGAAAAATGCATTAAAAGAATTGGGTGATAATGGTGAATATTACGAAAGAATATTTATTACCGAACCTATAATAGATGGAGATCGTTGTGTTGGTGCAGCAGGTTTTAGTGTCCGTGAAAATAAATTTTACATATTTAAAGCAAATGCTGTGCTGGATGTAATGGGTGGTGCAGTACATATTTTCCGTCCTCGTTCGGTTGGCGAAGGTTTAGGAAGATCTTGGTATCCTCCGTTTAATTCCGGAGCAAGTACTTATTTTACACTTAAAGCAGGTGCCGAAATGACATGTCAGGAAGTACGTTTTGTTCCTGTTCGTTTTAAAGATTCATATGGCCCTGTTGGTGCATGGTTCTTATTATTCAAAGCGAAAGCTACCAATGCCAAAGGTGAAGATTATATGGAGACCCGTGCTGCTGAACTTGAAAACTGGGCTCCGTACGGAACATCAAAACCAACACCTACTAATCTCAGAAATTACCTAATGCTTCAGGAACTGGAAGCAGGAAATGGTCCGATTTACATGAAAACAGATGAAGCAATTAAAGAGTTAATAGCTGATATCACTGATGAAAAAGAAGCTAAAAGAAAAATGAAAGAGTTGGAATCAGAAGCCTGGGAAGACTTTTTAGATATGACTATTAGCCAAGCTTTAAACTGGGCTTCACATAATATATCTCCGGAAGAAACACCATCAGAAATTTCTGCTTGCGAACCTTATTTTATTAGTTCACATTCAGGAGCATCAGGGGCCTGGGTTAGTGGTCCAAAAGATTTGTCACCATCAGATGATTATCACTGGGGATATGATAATATGACAACCATAAAAGGTTTATTTGCTGCGGGTGATGCTTCAGGAGCTTCATCTCATAAATTCTCATCCGGTTCGTTTACCGAAGGCCGGATTGCTGCTAAAGCTGCTTTAGCATTTATTGTTGATAATTCTGATTCAGCAAATATTGATGATGAAAAAATCAAAGAATTAAAAGAAAGAATTTTACAACCACTTGCAACTTTTGAAGAACATAAAGATTACGCTAATGATGAAGATGTAAATCCAAATTTCATCAAACCAAAAATGTTTATGTTCCGCTTACAGAAAATTATGGATGAATATGCCGGTGGTGCATCAGTCCATTTTAAAACATCAAAAGCGTTGCTTGAAAAAGGCCTTGAGTTTTTAGAATTCATGAAAGAAGATTCTGAAAAACTGGCTGCTAAAGATACAAATGAATTAATGCGTTGCTGGGAGAATGTTCATCGTTTATGGCAAGCAGAATCGCATATCAGAACTATGCTGTTTCGTGAAGAAACCAGATGGCCGGGATATTATTTCCGAACCGATCATCCTACAATGAAAGAAGAGTGGAAAGTTTTTGCTAACTGTAAATGGAATCCTGAAACAGGTGAATGGGAAATGATAAAAAGAGAAATAAAAGAACTTACATAAATATACAATTTATTGCTGGTTACTTGTCGCTGGTAAATTACAAGTAACTAGTATCGAATAACTAGAAATAAAATTTTGAATGTATAAAAACCAAAAACCTGTTCTTATTATTGGTGGTGGCATGAGTGGTGTAACAACTGCTGTTGAAATTGCTGAAGTTGGAAAAGAAGTTATTCTTATCGAGAAAAATCCATATTTGGGCGGGAATGTTGTTAAGTTTAACAATTATTTCCCAAAACTCTGCCCACCAACTTGTGGATTGGAAATTAACTTTCGCA
This sequence comes from Bacteroidales bacterium, assembly GCA_030600865.1. Classification (GTDB taxonomy): domain Bacteria; phylum Bacteroidota; class Bacteroidia; order Bacteroidales; family UBA12077; genus UBA12077. The sequence continues at coordinate 1,870 of JAUVUS010000096.1, forward strand.
GGATAAAACAAAATTCCAGAATCAAATATTATACTTCAACTGAAGTACAGAAAATATCAGGAAAAAAAGGTGACTTTAAAATAAAATTAAAATCCACACCACAGTATGTAAAAAATAATTGTACAGCATGTGGAAAATGCCTTGATGTTTGCCCCGAAGAAAGACCTGATGAGTTCAACTATGGATTTACCAAAACAAAAGCAATTTATTTACCACACGAAATGGCTTTTCCCTATAAGTTCAGTATTGATGATGAATATTGCAAAAAAGAATCCTGCAATAAGTGTGTGGAAATTTGCGAGTATAATGCCATTGATTTATCTGCAAAAGAAGAAGTTTTTGATTTAGAAGTTAGCTCTGTAGTTATTGCTACAGGATGGAAAAATTACGATGCATCAAAAATTGATAACTTAAACTATTCAACATCAAAAAATATAATTACAAATGTTGAATTTGAGAGGTTTATAGCATCTAATGGCCCCGGACAAAATAAATTATTAAGAGTATCTGATAATTCTGAACCTGCAAAAATTGCTTTTGTTCAGTGTGCCGGATCGCGCGATGAAAATAATCTTCCTTATTGTTCGGCTGTTTGTTGCTCAGCATCATTAAAGCATGCATTAAGCATTCAGGAATTATATCCAAATAGCGAGATAAAGATTTTCTATATAGATATGCGTGTTGCCGGTCGTAATGAAGATTTTCTGGTTAAAGTACAAGAGAATAAGAATATCGAATTAATTAAAGGAAAAGTTGGCAAAATTTCTGAAACAGAATCGAATAACTTAATTCTGGAAGCAGAAGATATTCTTTCAGGTAAAAAAATAAAATACGAGGCAGACATGGTTGTTCTTGCCACAGGAATTGTACCATCAGGAATAAACCTGAACTTAAACAAGGACCAGAACAATTTTATATCTGATTTACAATCTGAAGGAATTTTTCCTGTTGCCTGCAGCCGAAAGCCAATGGACGTTTCATCATCGGTAAAAGATGCAACTGCTGCTGCATTAAAAGCAATACAGATTAATTGATAATCTTGCCTGTCGCCTGCCTGACCTGTCCGTCCGGCAGGCGGGCGGCAGTCAGGGCAGACAGGTTGATTAATGACTATTTGCAATTTTTGAAACTTGAAACTTGAACCGAGCAAAGCGAGCTCAACGACTGTAAGGAGTTAAATTTGAAACTTAATTGTGACTTGTCATTTGTATTTTGTGATTTTAATTAAATAAAAATGAATAAAATGATAGGCGTTTATATATGTTCTGGTTGCGAAATAGGCAAAAGTATAGATATTGAAAAGCTTAGTCAGGTAGCTTCGGAAAACAATGTTACAATTTGCAAAAATCATTCTTCGCTATGTTCAGTTGAAGGATTTGATTTAATTAACAATGATATTGAAAATGAAAATCTGGATAGAATTGTTATAGCCGCCTGCTCACCCAGAGCAAAAACTGAGATTTTTAATTTACCTGAAAATATAATTCTTGAAAGAACAAACTTAAGAGAACAAGTTGCATGGTGTTATGAACCTGGTGAAGAAGATACACAAATGGCAGCAGAAGATTATCTTCGTATGTCAATCACAAAAGTTAATAATATTGAGGTTCCGAAACCTTTTATAGCCGAAAATATAAGTTCTGAAATTTTAGTTGTGGGCGGCGGAATTACTGGAATTACATCAGCAATTGAAGGAGCAAAAGCAGGATACACGATTCATTTAATCGAGAAAGAAGAAAAATTAGGTGGCTGGTTAAATAAATTACACAAACAAATTCCTTATGCTGCACCTTACAATACTTTGATTAATCCTGAAATCGAAGACAAAATCAATGAACTCAAACTATTTGAGAATATAAAAATTCATACATCAACTACAATAACTAAAATTGACGGACAACCGGGTCTGTTCGAAGTTTACCTGCCCGTCCGGCAGGCGGGTCTCCAAAACAGTAAAGAAGAAAAAATTACAGTTGGCTCCATTGTTACAGCAATGGGTTGGAATCCTTACGATGCAAGTAAATTATCTCATCTGGGATATGGTAAATCTAATGTTTTAAGCAATGTTGAATTTGAAGAATTAGTTAAGAATAATCCTGACAAAGCTTTACCGAAAAACATTTTATTTATTCAATGTGCAGGTTCAAGGGATAAAGATCATCTGCCCTATTGTTCTAATTTTTGTTGTGGAACAAGTCTTAAGCAGGCAAAATATATTCGTGATTTAAGTCCTGAATCGAATGTATTTATAGTATATAAGGATATTCGTACTCTTGGTTTGTACGAAGAATTTTACAAAGAAGTACAAAAAGATGATCAAATCTTTTTCACAAAAGGCGAGATTGAAGAAATAACTGAGGGCAATAACAATTTAAAAGTTAATGTAAAAGATACTTTATTAGGTGAAAATATTTCGCTTTCGGTTGATATGATTGTACTGGCAACCGGAATGGTACCGGCAGGAACTGAGGATTTGAATTTAAATTACAGATTAGGGAAAGGCTTACCGGAATTAAAATACAATTTTTCCGATTCGCATTTTATTTGTTTCCCTTACGAAACAAGACGAACCGGAATATATGCAGCAGGTAGTTTACGAGCTCCTATGGATATTGCATCAAGTAAAGAAGATGCAACCGGAGCAATGTTAAAGGCAATTCAGACTATCGAGGCAACAAAACGTGGCGAAGCTGTTCATCCACGATCAGGTGATAAATCTTATCCTGAATTATACTTAGATCGTTGTACTGACTGTAAACGATGTACCGAAGAATGTCCGTTTGGAGCTTATGACGAGAATGAAAAAGGAACTCCGTTGCCAAACCCAAATCGTTGTCGACGTTGTGGAATTTGTGTGGGTTCTTGCCCTGAGAGAGTAATTAGCTTTGCTGATTATTCAATTAACAGTGTATCGGCAATGATTAAATCGGTTGAAATACCCGATGAATTTGAAGAAAAACCAAGAATCCTTGTGTTTGTTTGTGAAAACGATGCTTATCCTGCTTTCGATATGGCAGGACAAAAAGGATTAAAATATAGTCCTTATATAAGAGTTATTCCTGTCAGATGTATTGGATCAATAAACAAAGTTTGGATATCAGATGCTCTGTCGCAGGGATTTGACGGGATATTGCAAATTGGCTGTAAACCTGGCGATGATTACCAGTGCCATTTTATTCACGGAAGCGAACTGACAGAAACCCGTGGTGAAAATATTCAGGAAACATTGGAAACCATGATGCTGGAACCTGAAAGAATAAGAACAGAATTTGTTGAAATCACAGATTATTATAAGATTCCGGATATTATTAATAATTATGTTGAAGAAATTGAACTAATCGGACCTAATCCTTTTAAAGACATGTAATTTTAGTTCAGAGTTCAAAGTTTTGAGTTTAAAGTTTATTATTAAGAAAGATGATTGAAGTAAGACCAGATATAAAATTTAAAAAAGAACTTAAGAAAATAAGTAAGTCTTCGTTGAGTGAATGTATTCAATGTGGTAATTGCTCTGTTGTTTGTTCACTTGCTCCTGATGACAAGCCTTTTCCAAGAAAAGAAATGATTTGGGCAGGTTGGGGAATGAAAGACAAATTGATCGGGAATACAGATATCTGGTTGTGCCACCAATGTGGTGATTGCAGTACACATTGCCCGCGTGGTATTAAACCTGCTGATGTTTTTTCGGCTGTCAGGGAAATTAGTTACCAGCATTATGCAAAACCTAAATTTCTGGGTAAAATATTGAATAATCCTAAATGGCTCCCTGTGGCTATTGTAATTCCTGTGATTATAATTTCTTTAATCTTATTTATGGCAGGAACATTGCAAATTCCTGAAGGGCCGGTAAATTACTCCAAATTCTTTCCCCATGCATGGCTCAACAGCTCATTTACTTTTTTATGGTTTTTAACGATAGGACTTGGAATTATAGGTTTAAGAAACTTCCGGAACGATATGAAAAAGCAAAATCCAGATGTAAAATCAACTGGAAGTTTTATTAAGAATTTATTTTCCATACGAAAAGAAATCATTTTTCATTCTAATTTTAGTGCATGTTCAGCACAAAAAACAAGAAAGATTGCACATTTTCTGGTTTTCTACGGATTTATTTTATTGCTTTTTGTTACAGCTTTTGCCATTTATGCAGCAGTAACACATAATTATCCATTAGGATTAACAAATCCATTTAAGATATTGGCAAATATAGCGGCCATAATGCTTTTTGTCGGACTAGGAATTATGATTGCAAACAGAATTTTCAATAAAAAAGATTTTGGAAACAGCACCTATACTGACTAGTTATTTTTAATTTCCTTATTCTTATTAACTATTTCTGGAGTTTTGGTAGAAGCAGCTCGATTTTTAAACTGGCAATTAGCATACCATCTATACTTTTTCCACTTAGTTTGTGTTTGGTTTATTATAATTTATTTGCCTTATACAAAGTTTGGGCACTTATTGTTTAGGGTCGTGGCAATGGTTTATGCGGCATCGTTTAAAAGAAGACTAAAATAATATTACAGATTACAAAAAAGGTTCGTTTTAAATCGAACCTTTCTATATAATAGACTGTCAACCTATTTTATGGCAATTCAAATAAATCATTATCTATATCATCACATTCAATATATTTAGTTTTTATTCTTTTTAGATTTCGCTGAATCATTTCTCCAAACTCTAGCATATCTGTATCATCTGATTCATAAAACCAATTCATTTTAATTTTTTTCGCATTAATATTAGTATCAATAGCTTTAATAAGTTCAATTATTCTTTTTGATGATGACGTATTAACATAATCCAGCATAATATCTATTTGGACCTGTTCAGCAGAAAGTTCTTCCACCCAACTAAATAATGGGTTATAAAACTTACGTGGATCTTCGGGTAATGATTTTCCTTTAATACTCAGTTGTCCTGACCTTTTGAAGTCAATCTGAGGAGTTGAAGACGTACTAAGTATTTTTAAATTATCCATGTGAGCTTAAAAAAATTCTTATTTAAAATTGAATCACATTACAAGTTAACTATATTCATTTAATTATAAAATCATTTATCTCCTTTTTTGACTAAAATATTTTATTCATCCATGCTAAAATGCTCTACATTTTTTTGGTTTCAAGCTTTTTCTTGATTCTTCTCAATTATCTTTTTAACTCTTACATCATTCATATCGTAAAGAATCTGCCGGATTTTTCATAGCTGCTCTTACCGTATGAAAAATATTGGTTATAATCGCAATAACTAGTGCTCCTGCAATTGCAATTACGAAATAGTACCAGCTTAAATCAATTCTGTAAACAAAATTATTTAGCCAACCCGACATGTAATAATATGAAACAGGTATGGCAATTACACTTGATATCAATATCAATTTTATAAAATCTTTATTAATTATTTTAACAATATTCATTGAAGAACTTCCCAGTGCTTTTCTTATTGCCACTTCTTTTGTACGCTGAGTAACAATGTAAGCCACCAAACCATATAATCCAAGGCAGGAAATTAAAATACAGATTAATGCAAAAATACTGAACACTTTCATAGAATTAATCTGATTCTTATATCGATTCTGAAACATCTCATCCATAAAATAACCATCGAATGGTGATTTGGGGTATAACTCTGTCCACTTTTGTTCTAAAAATGAAAGAGAAGATGCTATTTTTTGTGGATTTATCTTAACCATTACCCTGTAAAATCTTTCCGGATAATAGAAATATGCTGCCGGTTCAATCGGGCTTAATAACGAATAATAATTATAATCTCGAATAACACCTACAACTGTAATGTTTAAACCTGTACTATCTTCATAAAATGGTTGAAACTCTTTACCTATTGGATTATCCCAACCAAGTTTTTCAACAGCAATCTCATTTAATATCACAGCATGACCTAAATCAGTAGAATATTCTTTACTGAAATACCTACCTTCAACAACAGGAATCTCCATCATCTGGAAATATGAATCATCAACAAATCCGAACCGAACCATTAAGGCAGTTTCGGATGAATCAACAACATGAATCTGACTTTGAGACC
>JAUVUS010000229.1 GCA_030600865.1 Bacteroidales bacterium
ATAGGACATTTATATGATGTTGAGATGAAACGCTTGGATAATCATGAAGAGTTTAAGAATGTTAAAATTAATGCTGTTAAAATTGATGTAGAGGAGTATGAGTATAGTGTGCTCAGAGGTGCTGAAGAGTTAATACAAAAAAACAGACCATTGATTTATTGTGAGCTTTGGGAAAGTGAAAATCGAAAAAAAAGTTTTAAGCTTATTAGCAAATTAAACTATAAAGTATTTATAAATCAGGAAAATATTTTAAAAGAATACAAAGAACAAAAAGGATATCAAAATTTTTTCTTTATCCCGGCAGAACATTGTGATTCCCTGAAATTTTAAGTGTTTAATTAAGCATTTTTACTAACAGCTTGTTTATATTTTCAACAAGTTGAAGCAGCAGTAAACAGGAGGCACTTAGCAGTCTCCTTAAATATTAATTACTGAAAGCTAAAATTGTAATTTATAATTGATTTACTGTATCTTGCATCCTGTATCCTGCCAACTTGTGTTTTGTTGTACTAAACATCTTCATCGCAGGATTTTTATTTGATGTACTGCATTCGAATAAATGTAGTAACTTTATATTTCTAATTTATTTGTTTTGAAAAGAAAGTTTTTTACCAACCTTTCATTATTAGTATTGCTTAATCTGTTGATTAAGCCATTCTGGATATTCGGCATCGACCGAACTGTTCAAAATGTTGTTGGTGCCGAAGAGTATGGTCTGTATTTTTCACTTTTTAACTTTTCCTTATTGCTGAATATGCTACTCGATTTTGGCATTACTAACTATAATAACCGGAATATTGCTCAAAATCATCAGTTATTAAGTAAGTCATTATCAAATATTGTTGGCTTAAAACTGATTCTGGCAATATTATATGCAATAATAACTATTGTTGTAGGGTTTTTTATTGGCTACGAAGGTAGGCAGTTCCAGTTATTGTTATTCCTGATATTAAATCAGTTTATAGCATCTTTTATTTTATACCTCAGGTCAAATCTAAGTGGTTTGCATTATTTTAAAACCGATAGCTTTATTTCAGTTCTCGATCGCGCACTAATGATTATAATTTGCGGGATTTTACTCTGGGGTGGAGTAACAGAAACTGATTTTAGAATTGAATGGTTTGTTTATGCACAAACCGTAGCTTATGTATTAACTGTGTTAATTACGATGGTCATTGTATACAGTAAAGCAGAGTTGTTGAGTTTAAATTTCGATAAAACATATTTTATTGCCACCTTAAAAAAGAGTTATCCATACGCTTTATTAGCGCTTTTAATGGTTTTTTATTACAGGGTCGATTCAGTGATGCTTGAAAGAATGTTGCCTGACGGGAAAGAGCAGGCAGGAATATACGCACAGGGTTTCAGAATCTTAGATGCAGCAGCTATGTTTGCATTTTTGTTTGCTGTGTTACTTCTTCCAATATTCTCACGAATGATAAAACAGAAAAAACCAGTTAATCAGTTAACACTTTTCTCGTTTTTATTATTAATTGTCCCTGTTTTGGGTATTACTTTCGCATCGTATTTTTACAGAACAGAACTGATTGATTTACTGTATCATCAGCATGTTGAAACATCATCATCAATTTTTGGAATATTGATATTATGTTTTATTGGAATATCTACAAGTTATATTTTTGGAACATTGTTAACTGCAAACGGAAGCTTAAAGGAGTTAAATATTATGGCCACAGGAGGCGTTATAATTAACATTGTACTTAATTTGATATTAATTCCAAAATATTACGCTCTTGGTGCTGCAATAGCCAGTTTAATTACTCAATCATTTACTGCAATTATACAGATTGTTCTTGCAAAAAGAATATTTGGATTTAATATCAATATTAAAAGAATTACGATATTAATACTTTTTATAACATCTATTTTTGTTATTGCAAAACTTTCACTACAAGTGAATTTATTCTGGATTTATAAATTTGTCGGAATTATTGTGTTCTCGTTAATTCTGGCTTTTGTATTCAGACTTATTAATCTGAGAATATTATTTGATTTACTAATAAATGGTGATGAAAAATAAATAATAGAAACGCAATGTATTGCGTCTCTACTATTTGTTACTTAAATTTCTTAAGAATCGTTTTAATATCTTTTGTTCTTTCTTTTAGTATTTCTTTATTATCAGCTTCGACTAATAATCGCAAATAGGGCTCTGTATTGGAAGGGCGAACATTGAACCACCAATTTTTAAATTCGATGCGATAACCATCAAAATCAAGAATTTCCATAGGCTCTTCTTCGGTAACGAAATAATCTTTTAAAGCTTCCGTAGCTTCTTGTTTTTGCTCAATTTTAAAATTGATTTCACCGGAATTTGCGTATTTACTGATGTTTGAAATTATCTCCGACATGGTTTTTCCTTCTTTTTTAAATCGTGAAAGCAGATTTAAAACAATTAATGAGGCTAAAATACCTGAATCGGAATAAAAGAAATCGCGGAAATAATAATGACCGGCTAATTCGCCGCCGTATATACCGTTTATTTCTCTTAATTTTGGTGTAGCATAAGCTCTTCCTACTCGCCAGGTGTGCATCTTACCACCTAGCTTTTCAACATATTCTTTTACAGCTTTTGATGTACGGATATCTTCAAGCACAGCACCTTTTTCTTTTTCAAGAAAATAATGTGCCATAAATCCAATAATTAAATCTGGAGAAATGAACTTGCCTTTTTCGTCAACAAACATTACACGATCTGCATCGCCATCGAAGATAATCCCGATATCACATTTTTTACTTAATACGGTTTTTTTAAGATCAGCAACATTTTCTTCGATTAGTGGATTTGGTTCATGATTTGGGAAGCTGCCATCCATATCTTCATATAAATAAACAGGCTTTTTCCCCAAAAACTTTTTAATCAGTAAGCCTGCCATTCCATTGGAACAATCCACGGCCATTTTCAGGTTTGAATAATCCTGAACATACGTTTTTAAGAACTCAACATATTCACCTTTAACTTTATAGTCAACTATTTTCCCTTTCTTGTCTGCAATAACAATATCACGGGTTTGGATCATTTCTAAAAGCTTTTTCAGTCCTGTATCATAACCAACGGGCAAAGCATTGGATTTAGAAATTTTCATTCCGTTATACTCACGTGAATTATGCGATGCTGTAATTTGTACCGATGCAGCAAAATTATGTTTTGCTGTAATGTAATATACCATTGGAGTAGTTGAAATACCAATATTATAAACATTTGCTCCACTATCAATAATTCCCTGAGCAAGATTTTCAAATATTTCATCAGAAGAAACCCTGACATCTCTTCCAACAAGTACATTGTCGGCTTGCAAAAGTTCTGGCAAAAAATACCCGATTTTATAAGCATCATCTTTATTAAAATCCTCGTTATAAATACCTCTGATGTCGTATGCCTTAAAAGCTTTCATAATTAAATTTACATTAATAGAACTGATAATTTAGAAAGAAAGAAGCCAGATTTTAAACTTACTTTCAAAAGTTTTAGATAATACAAAAATGCGATTTTTTTTTATTTTGTTAAAGCTTTAACGGGTTCAATTCCCAAGGTTGTTCCTTCCTGAATGGCTTTTAAAACAGCTCCACCTCCGGTAAATATATAATACTTAGGACTGTCGAGTGCAACAATATATAATCCCGGCAATAATCTTTTTAATTCCTGCATAGTATCGCCGCCGCCATAAAGTTTTACTGCTTCAATATTTTCATCAATTAATTCGTCGAGAGCAATTGTACCTTCATTAAAATGTGGTGTAAATCCCATTACTGCATTTACAAAAATGGTTCTTGCCGAAGAAAATATTTTATGTATATCGTCTTCGTAGAATGATTCTTTTGCAACATCAAGAACATAATTGAGCTTAGTTCCGGGCTTTAATTCATGAATATTATGTACTCTGTTTTTACCTTCAAATTTACCTTCCATGGTGTCTGATTCAATAATAAACGGGAGCTCAACTAATTTGCCGGGATATTGCTCGCTAAACCTGGCAAATTTCCTGGCATGAACTAAATCATCTTCAGAAATACCTTTTATCTCAATATCGTATTTTGCACATAAATATGCGTTATAAATAACACCTCCTAATACCAGGTAATCAGCTTTTTTAATTAAAGCATAAAGTGAATCAATTTTTGTGTCGAATTTTGATCCTGCCACAACAGCAATAAACGGAGATTGAGGACTATAAATTCTTTCAAGGTTTTCAATTTCTTTTTGCATTAAAAATCCGGCATAAGAAGGAAGATATTTATTTACTCCAACAGTAGAAGCATGTGCTTGCCACGATCCAAAAGCATCGTTTACAAAAATATCTGCTAATCCGGCCAGTTGATTTGAGAAACGATCCATATCAGCTCCTTTTGCTTCTTCGCCTTGAAACCATCGAGTGTTTGGCAAGTAAATACCATCAATTTTACCTTCTTTTAATTCACGAATAGAATGATTTATTGATGTTTCTATTCCAATGTATCCTTTGTTTTCGTGAGGATAAAAATCCGGGATTTTCATGTTAATATGGAGCTTGTTACGCAGATATTCAACAATTGGCTCAACAGACGTATCCTTGCTAATTTTAATATCTCCGGTTTTTTTATCTTTTGGTCGCCCAACATGCGACATTAAAATTATTTTACCACCTTTAGCGTTAATGTGGTAAAGTGTACCAATGGTTGCATCAATTCTGTATGGATCATGAATAATCCCTTTTTTAACTACATTGTGATCAACACGAACCAAGACAATCTTACCGTTAAGATCGGCATCCTGAATTAATGGAATATTATATTTATCGAGCATTTTACCTCCTGTTTTTTAAGCCTGTCTGCCGACAGGCAGGTTTGAAAATTGTTATCTGAAAGGGAACACAATTTAAAGCAAAATTGTTTTGAATAAAATAGGATCGCCTTAAATTTAATGACTTTAAATTGAAAGATGAATTGTGTTTCTCAAATATTCTCATTAATAGCTTTTAATGCAGGTAGTTCTTTTCCTTCAATATATTCCAGTAAAGCTCCTCCGGCAGTAGAAATATAACTAATCTCTTAAGCTAAACCAAATCATAATTAGTATAAAATAAATTC
>JAUVUS010000125.1 GCA_030600865.1 Bacteroidales bacterium
AGGTCCAATTGGAATTTCATTTGGTGCTTTAACCAAATTAAATGGAGAATGCCCAAATGCACCAAGTAGCGACAACATTGCTGCTGCAGTAGCAAAAGGATTGGTAAATACTGTCCAATTCATTATTCCTCCTTGTTGCGCTGCAACAATATCAGAGATTGATAGTGTCTGATACTGAACAGCTATAGCAATAACAGCCAAAGTCATAGGAACTTCAATTGTGGTAAACTGTGATAGTCCTCTGCTAATACCAATAAAAGAGTGAGGCTGACCTCCTTCACCTGCTCCAAGAGCCATTCCAAGCATTCCGAAAAACTGAAAATACAAAATAAGAATTAAATCTCCTTTAAAAGAAAAATTAGTCCAAAGATCTGAACCAAAAACCATTGGCATAAAAAGAAATAAACCAACTCCTCCGGACAATCTAAAAACAGGTCCTAGATAAAACATTACACCATGTGTAATTTGTGAACGAATCGCATAATTCTTAACTAAGTCAACCCATGGTTGAAACCATGGAATACCATATCGTTTAGCAACACGTGCACCTATTTTTCTCATTAGGGCACTCATTAACAATCCCCAATTCAGGACAATCATTAACCCAAGAAAAGTGAAAAACAATTTATTGAAATCTATATTCATATTTTTGTATGTTTTTACAGAAATGCTTAATTAAAAAACACAAAATAAACTACTACTATATATATTATTATGTGAGCCAAATATGTCTGTCCATTTCCACTATATATTCTCCTCACAAATCCTGCAGTATCATGAATTATATCACCCATAAAGTTCCAGAAGTTCGTAATCCATGGCATAACAAGAAACCCTAAAGCTTTATTATAACCGGCAAAAATATTATATGATATATGTGTTGTTTCTGGAGTAAATGGACGCTCTCCTGAATATACAATATTAAATTGTTTTACTTTCTGAGCTTTTCTGCTAAGTACCACTAACCAAGTAAGAAGTAACATAAACATTACACCAACAATAATCATTATGTGAGTACCGTGCCAATTACCAATAGGAGTTGTGGCAAGTCCTCCATCCCAATTAAGACCTCCGTCAGGAAAATACTGTGCAACAATATCTCCCATAGGTTGTAATATCAATTCAGGTTTAGCTGCAAAAATCATTAAACCTATTATTAAAATATAAATTGGGATTATAAACCAGATAGAAATTTCTTTCACATTACGATGATTATCTTTCAATTGGCCTAAAAATATTGAACTAATCAATTTGAACAGATATAGAAATGCTATAATCCCGGCAAAAAATGCAATAGCTCCCTGAAAATACCAACCTTTTAATATCACAGCATTATATAACAACCATTTTCCAGTAAAACCTGATAATGGAGGCACTCCGGATAGAGCAATAATACCAATTAATACAGCAATAAAAGCAAATGGCATTTTTTTAATCAAACCACCCATTTCATACATATTATGTGTACCAACTCTAAGTACAACTGCTCCAATAGTCAAGAACAATATTGCTTTGTACATAAAGTGATTGATAGTATAAGTGAATGCTGTCAACCAACCCAAATGAGTCATCATAGCAAGACCAAATACAATATAACCAAGCTGTCCTATTGAAGAATAAGCTAATAAACGCTTAGCATCTTCTTGAAAAGCAGCTCCTAAATTTCCTATTAATGCAGTGATTGCACCTAACCATCCAAGAATATAAACAATACTAACAGTTTCAATATTCTTAATGGTTGAGGTTAATAATATTATCAAACCAAAAACACCTGCTTTAAGTAATATAGCCGAAACCATTGGAGAAACATCACTTTCGGCTTCGCCATGAGCACCAGGCAACCAGATGTGTAAGCCAAGAGTGGCGGTTTTGGTCAAAAAACCAATCATTAGCAAGCTAATAATAATAAAGGCATTATTGGAAATAGAGTTTAACACATCTAATGACAATGACATTTGTCCTTGCTGCGCCAAAGCAAATCCGGCAAGAATTAAATATGCACCTCCCATAGAAAACAACATATAGCTTAATGCGTGAGCCATTGATTTTTTCCCACGTATTATCAAAAAGTATGAGCCTGCTGTCATTAATTCCCAACCAAAGAAAAATTGCAATAAATTTTCGGCTTGTATTATTTGTACCAAACCAACATACATTATCAATGCAACCGGATAAAAACCTCTTCTTTTTCCTTTATATGCATATCCTGCAATAAAAGTTAAGATACCTCCAATCAAAAATATAACAACAAAAATGAATCTTAACATATCATTTTCAAAGTAGGCTGGAATTATAGTATATGAATAATATGCTAAACCAATAATTGAAATAGAGTTTTTGACATAAGCAGGCAAAAAATCTAATGCAAATATGATTACAATAAATATTAATGGTATATAATTAATAATTGCTGCTTCAGGAATTGCTAAACCTGTATAATAACCAATAAGATATAAACCAGCAGCTACTATACTTACTGGAATTACTTTGTTCAGTTTTATTGGAAATTCCGGAAGATCTTCATTCTTCTCTTTTATTGCATAACCGAACCAACGGAATAGATATATTCCTTCGATAAATGATCCAATGAGAATTAGTGCTAGCCAAATAATCTTATCGTTATTTGCAAGTTGCATAATTAGTTCCCATTTTGCAAAGAAAGATGGAAATGGAGGAAAACCAACTAAAGCAAATATGAATGTTCCCATCAACACCAATAAAAGCGGTTTTCTTCTGATAGCCGCCCATCCTTTTATATATTCAGAATTAACTATTCCTGCTAACCAAAATAATCCTGCTTTTGCAAGAGCATGAGATATTAAAACCCAAAAAGCAATAAACAAAGTTTTATCGCCAAGATATGGAGTTAAACCAATTATTGTTAATAGCAATCCTATTTGTCCTATTGATGAGTAACCTAATAAGCGATTTGCTTTATCCTGTTTTAATCCCAGTAAATTTGAACCAAGGAAAGTAATGATTCCAATCAGGCCTATAATATAATACCCTGAATCTCCTACAATTGGTAAAATTTTTGCAAGAACAAAAATTCCTGCTGATGCGGAAGCTGCAGAGATAACAGCCCCAATTCCGGGATGTGCTGCTTCATAAACATCCAAAGCCCATCCGTTTGCAGGAAAAGGTTTTAATTCAAGAATAATTGCGATTAAAACTAAAAATACGGCAACTGCACCGCCCTTAACATAAATTAAATTTAGCTTGATAATATCATTAATAAATAATGAGCCTGCGAAATAATAAATTGCAATAATTCCTATTAGCAGTATCCCGCTAATAATAGCTGTTGCTATAATATATTTAAATCCGGCACTTGTAGCATTAATACTTTTATCTAATATAATTAATCCTGCTGTTGCAATACTGGCAATTTCAAGAAATACGAATAGATTAAAAATATCTCTGGTCATTATTACCACATTCAATCCCATGAACAACAGAACAAAAACCATCATCATCTGAACACCTTTTTCCCTGAACTGATCATACAAATAAATCGCTGCCAGCAATCCTATAATATTTATCAGGCTCAGAAAAACTGATTCATGAAACCCCATTTGCAAACTAATTGAAAATGGTGGTTTAAAACCTGCTGTAAAAATTTGTATTGTTTCCTGTTGCTGAGTTAAAAAAGCATACAGCCACTGACCCGAAATAAAAGTCATAAAGGCCATTGCCAAAAACATAAATGCAAAAGAAAAATTACTATTGGCTTTCTTGAAAAATCCAAGAGAGAAAGCTGTTCCTAATGCAATTGCGATTATATATATAGGTCCTACCATTTTAGATCGTTATAATTATTGATTTCTAATGATTTCCTTTTCTGATACATTTTTAAAACATACGTAAGCATAAGTGCTGTAACACCCAGTCCAATAACAATAGCTGTAAGAACCAATGCCTGTGGAATAGGGTCAACAACAGAATTTCCTACATCATTTATATTTACAGATTGATCAATGATTGGAGCAGTACGGTTTTTCACATACCCAATACTTACCATAATAATATGAATACCTGTATCGAACAAGGTAAATCCAATTACAATTTTAATTAGATTTTTTTGAGTTAACAATCCCCATATGCCAATCAGGACAAGGATTACTCCTGTAATTAATGTTATAATTTCTAGATTTAAATTTTCCATTATGCTTCGTTCTGATTTTCATGTAGATTAGTAATTATTCCTGATAATTCAGCACCAACTTTTAATCCGACAAATATGTATATAATAGGAATTACGCCTGCACTAAAAATAGTTCCGAATTTTCCTAAGGATAATAATTTGTTGTCGAGAAATCCTGCTGCAAAAAGAACACCTGCGACACCAATTAAAACAAAACTTATTCCTGAAATGGATTCAACAAGGGTGATTAATTTATGACCAACTTCTTTTGCAGGTTGGGCAAGTAACATTAGCACTAAGCCAGATGCTATTATTGCTCCACCCTGAAAACCTCCACCAGGACTCAGGTGTCCGTTAATAAAAACATATATACCAAATAAAAATATTACCGGCACCAATATTCTTGATGCTGTATCCAATATTTCACTTGTTGATCTTAATTTTCGGTTTAGGCTTGCTCCTGCTTCAACTTTAAGGAGAAAACTTACAATAGCTGCCGCCAGAAACAAAATGGTTACTTCGCCAAGAGTATCTACACCACGGTATGTTATAACTACAGCAGTTACAAGGTTGGCAGAACCAACTTCTTCCGGTCCTGATACAGCATAATGATTTGCTAAAGTGTTTAAATCAGTATTTCCGTTAAAACCAACAAATAAATCGGCCAATAAAACAGCAAACCCAATTAACACGATAAATATCAATGAATTTTTAACCATTTTGTCTTTTTATTTTGTTTAGAACATAAAAGAAAATAATAGTGGATAATCCACTACCAATAGCTGCTTCAGTCATTGCAACATCAGGAGCTGCTAAAAGCAGGTACAATATCGATGCAAACAAACTAACAACTCCGGCAGCAATTATCCCAACAACTATATTTTTATGATGAACAGCAATGATTGCCATTATCAGAATCAAAACACCTATAACGATTGCAATTATCAGGTTAATCATATTATTCGTTTTTAATTTCTTCGTTTACTTTATAAGTAGTCTTTTCTTTATTTAACAAATCCGCCACAGTTTTATCAGTCAAAGGTATCTTAATATAATGTGCGGCTCTTGCAAGTACATGAGACGAAACAGGATTGGTTATTAATATAAATGTCATGAGTAATACTAACTTACCCCACCATTCAGGGATAATTAATAATAATCCAAATAAAGTTAAAAATGTACCCAGAGTAGATGCTTTTGTTCCTGCCTGTATACGATTATATAAATCGGGCATACGAACCAGGCCTAAAGCTCCAAGAAATAAAAAGACTGATCCTAACAGAACTAATACTGCTCCAATAATTTCAAGTATATTTCCCATATTACAATCCCCTTTCAAAATAACGTGAAACAATAATTACACCCAGAAAGCTAAGCAATCCATACACTATAGCAACATCAAGGTAAATAATTCGCGATGAAAATTTTGCAATTAATCCAATAAGTGCAAGCGAACTAACCGTCATCACATCAAATGCTACTAAACGATCAGGGGCTGTAGGGCCTTTGATAAACCGATAAAGTGTCAGCAATATTGCCAACAATATTATTATCGCCGATATAAAAAGTAATGTATTAACCATATATTTTAACTAAGATTTTTTCAAATTTATCAACTATAGCTGCTGTAGCTTTATCAATATCTTCGCAACAAACATCAATACAGTGAATATAAAGAATATCATCTTCTATATCAACTGTAAGCGTACCTGGAGTGAGAGTGATTGAATTTGCAAGAATCATTCTACCCATTTTAGATTTTAGAACTGTTTTTGTTTTAATAATTCCAGGATTAATAGGAAGAGATGGTGTCAGCACCCTACGCGCCACATCAAGGTTAGATTTTACCAATTCTGCAAGAAAAACAAACAGATACCAGATTGTGTAAAAAACAGATTTAAATGAAAACTTTAATTCATTAAAAACAGTTATTCTGCTTCCCATAATTATAGAAATAACAAATGATAAAATAACTCCTATTATCATCACTTCTATCTGAAACTGATTGTTTAACAATATCCATATCGATAACAATATCAAGAAGATAGCTGCAATATTCTTTACTTTCATGTAACAGGTTTTAGATATATGTATATATAGATAATATTATGTGACAAATCTACAACACTTCGTTTATATAAACACTTAAATTTAATATTTTTTTTATAACGAATCAATTTGATCCTAAAACTTGTTCTGACTGTAAAGAAAAACAACTCTGTTTTAAGCAGTTAAAATGCAGATAAATTAATAATAACCAATAAAAACAATGTTCATACCCGGTTTAAAAAGAAAAATGAAAATAAAAAAGGTTTTATAGAAATGAAAAATCTTGAAAAATTAAAACAGATTAGTTTAAAAAAATAATTAAAGTACTGATTTATTTTAAGATATTTAATCAAACAGATTCATGTCAATATATTTGTTGACGAATATCATATAATGATAAATGTCATTTATATAGTAATTTATATATGTTTATAAAAAATAAAATTATATTTGCTGACACTAGATTAATAATAGATATTTTTGTTTAATACCAAAGTAAAATCAATAGAACAACTTTAGCATGTCGAAAGTTATTAAAATCAAAAAAGGCTTAAACATAAGCATGCTTGGTACTGCCGAAAAGATTATAAAAAAGGCAAATCAGGCGGAATATTATGCAGTAAAGCCTACCGATTTCAAGGGAATTCGCCCTAAACTGGTTGTTAAAGTAGGTGATAAGGTTAAAGCCGGAACACCTCTTTTTTATGACAAGTTTCAACCCGAAGTGAAATTTACTTCTCCTGTAAGCGGTGAAGTAACTGCAATCAATCGTGGTGAGCGAAGGGTAATTCTGGAAGTTGTAGTTAAGGCTGATGCTACAATTGAATATGAAGAATTTCAGCTTGGCGATTCTACGAATCTTTCAAAAGAAGAAATTGTTGCAGTTTTGCAACAAAGCGGATTATGGCCAACTATTAGACAAAGACCATATTCAACCATTGCAAATCC
>JAUVUS010000075.1 GCA_030600865.1 Bacteroidales bacterium
ATAAAAATGGCGATAATATTATCGCCATTTTTATATTCGGAATTATATTAGCAATTACTTTCTTTTGTAATAAATTGGTAAATAAACTGTTAATTGAATTTGTAAGCTGCTTTTTCTAAATCTCGTACTGTTTTAATTTTTTTAGGTGGATGTAGGTATTGTTCCAGAAAATTATAAATTTTCACACGAACTTCTCTGGCATGTTTAGTGTCCATTCTGTCGAATGAATGTCCTCCCGGTACTGCTTGAAATATTTCATAATCAAACTTTTTACCTTCGGCTTTTAAAGATTTAATCAGATGTTCTACTTCAAGAACATTAACATCATCATCAATAGTATTTGTATGAATCAAAAGAGGAGTACCTGTATATTTGTGTGTATTCCAGGCTGGAGAACGCCTTCTGTATTCATCCACATCTTCAAATGCTGTTTTGCCAATATGATAATCCGCAGAATATAAATCACGATAACTTTGAGTTTGATAGCCCATTCTTGCTATTAAATCGCTTACAGGAACTCCGGCAAAAGCTACTTTGTAATTTTCAGGATGATCGAAAATATTCATTAATGCTATCAAGCCACCATGACTCCATCCAATTATTCCAACCCTGTTAGCATCAACAATTTCATAATTGTCAATCATAAACTGGCGGCTGGCATTAACATCTTCTGTTTCCAATCCACCGTAATCAATTTTTTCATAAAGACCTTTGCCATACCCTGTACTTCCACGATATTCGGCTGCTACAACTATGTATTGTTGCGCCATTAATTCACGAATAATATGTGCGTAATAAGTTGTGAAATCAGCATGTACACCTCCGTGTGGCAATACTATAAGTGGATATTTTTTCGCGGGATCAATATCTTTTGGAATAAAAGTATATGTCCAGAATTTTACTGGATTTCCTGCACCCTGTGCAGTTGGATTTTCCTCTTTCCATTTCGGGGGGCCGTAAATATATACCTTATCAATGTATGCTATATCACCAATTTTATTATACCAAAGAATATCATCTGAAATTTTTTCTAACCTGTCAAGACGATGATTCAGGTATTCAAGTTGATCATTTAGTTTTTCAATAAGTACATCTTTACTTTCATCCGATTGGGCAAAAACATTTAAACTTATTAAGCAAACAAAGCTTAAAATGAAAAAGTGATTAATATTTTTCATGATTATATATTTATTTTTAGGATTAGACTTAGGAAATTAGTTTATGTTTAAATATCAATTTCTCCATTAAAAACAAAAGTAGCGGGGCCTGTTAACCAAATATCGGAAAATGTATTACTATCCTGTTTCTTGAACGAAACATTTAAATAGCCACCTTTTGTAATAATATCATATGAATTTTTATCAGAATCAGAATAAATTGATGCACTTATGGCAGAAGCAGTAACGCCTGTTCCACAAGATAAAGTTTCATTTTCTACTCCACGTTCGTAAGTTCTTACAAATAATTTATTATTCTGAAACTCAACGAAATTTACGTTTGTACCTTCTGGTGAAAATTCTGCACTATATCTTATTTCCCTGCCACGGTTATAAACATCAATATTTTTAATATCATCTCTGAAAGTTACATAATGTGGTGATCCGGTATTAAGGAAATAGTTTGTGTTTACTAATCTAACATAACTGACATCTTGCATTTGAAGACTAATAGAGTTGTTTTTATTTATAGTTGCTTTATGTACTCCATCAATAGCATTAAAATTTGTTTTTTTATCAATCAGGCTAATCGATTTTGCAAATGCAACCAGGCATCTTCCTCCATTACCACACATGGTACTTTCCTTTCCATCGGCATTAAAATATTTCATATTAAAATCAAGACTTGGATGATTTTCTAAAAGCATTAATCCATCTGCTCCAATACCAAATCTTTGATCACATAACTGATTGATCTGCATATCAGAAAGTGAAACATTATTCTTTCTGTTATCGATAATAATAAAATCGTTTCCGGTACCTTGATATTTGTAAAAATTTACCTTCATATGGTATTTTTTTGTAAACTTATAAATAAATTGTTACAAAGTTGCAATTGTATATGGATTGTTAAATAATCATAAATCTTCTTTGCTTATTAGTACAATAGACATTAATTTTGACGTTTAAGGAGAATAATTGTTAAAATACTTGAGATATGAAAACACGTGCATTTTTTGGGAATATAGCAATCGCTGTTTTATCAGCGTTTATTGCAGTAATTGTATATTCAAATTATTTTCACGAAGAAATTTCAAATATGTCGGATGCTGAGATTCAAAAACAAAAAGCATTAGATTCGAAAGAAGTAAATTATTCTCAAATTCCAACAACTACCAAGGGGGAAGTTTTTGATTTTACTGAAGCTGCAGAAAGGAGTATTCATGCTGTTGTTCACGTAACATCGAAATATAATCTGGAAAGTGAAGATTATTACAAGAGCCCAATTTATAACTGGTTATTTGGCGAAACATACAGACAACAAAGTGTATCTTTTGGTTCCGGAGTAATTATTTCAGAGGATGGATATATTGTTACTAATTATCATGTGATTGAAGAATCAGATGAGATACAAGTAGTTTTAAACGACAAACGAACTTTTACAGCAGAATTAGTTGGAACCGATCCAAGTACAGATATAGCCTTATTAAAGCTTGAATCAACAAATCTACCATATATTTCTTTTGGGAATTCAGATATTTTAAAAGTAGGAGAATGGGTTTTAGCTGTTGGAAATCCTTTTAATTTAACATCTACAGTTACTGCTGGAATTGTAAGTGCTAAGGCAAGAAATATTAATATCTTGGACGATCAGAGTAATTATCCTATCGAATCATACATACAAACAGATGCTGTTGTTAATAAAGGAAATAGTGGTGGAGCATTAGTTGACTTAAAGGGTGAGTTAGTTGGAATTAATTCTGCCATTATTTCACCTTCAGGATCGTATTCAGGATATTCATTTGCAATTCCAATAAATCTTGTGAAAAAAGTTATTGATGATATTATGAAATATGGAGAGGTACAAAGGGCGGTTTTAGGAGTAACAATTAAAGATATTGACAGTGAAATTACAGAGAAGTATAATTTAGATAAAATAGAAGGTATTTTAATTATAGGAGTTAGTAAAGAAGGAGCAGCAAAATATGCAGGTATAAAAGAGGGAGATGTTATTATTAAAATCAATAACATAAAAGTAAACAGCACGGCTGAACTTACTGAACAAATTGGAAAACACAGCCCAGGAGATAAAATATATGTTACCATTAAAAGAGATAATAAAAGGAAACAATTTGATGTGCTTTTACGTAATATGCATGGAAACACCAAAATTGTTAAAGCTGAATAATTCTTGTCGATCTTTGGTGCTTGTTTTAAAAAAGCTTGAGAATATTGTTTTACATAAATTTGCAGAAATTTTCTTATAATCAATGAGACAATTAAAGATCACAAAATCAATTACTAACAGAGAGAGCGCCTCTTTAGATAAATATTTACAGGAAATAGCACGAGAGGGTTTAATTACTATTGAAGAGGAAGTTGAATTAGCCCAAAGGATAAAAAAGGGAGATCGCATAGCTCTAGAGAAATTGACAAAAGCTAACTTACGTTTTGTTGTATCGGTTGCAAAACAATATCAAAATCAAGGTTTAACATTGCCCGATTTAATAAATGAAGGTAATTTAGGTCTTATAAAAGCTGCTGAAAAATTCGACGAGACTCGTGGTTTTAAATTTATTTCATATGCAGTTTGGTGGATCAGACAAGCTATATTGCAAGCTTTGGCTGAGCAGTCGCGAATTGTACGTTTGCCACTTAATCAGGTAGGATCATTAAATAAAATAAATAAGGCTTTTTCCAGGTTTGTTCAGGAAAATGAGAGAACTCCTTCACCTGATGAATTGGCTGAGAAATTGGAATTGCCGAAAGATAAAGTGGTAGATACTATGCGGGTGTCAGGGCGTTCTGTGTCGGTTGATGCGCCTTTTGCTGCCGGAGAAGATGGCAGCTTGCTTGATGTATTGATAAATGACGATTCTCCGAATGCCGACAATTCCTTGATAAATGAATCTTTAATTCGTGAAGTAAACAGATCCCTGGCAACATTAACCGATAGAGAAGGGGATATTCTTAAATATTTCTTTGGTATTGGAGTTTCAGAAATGACACTGGAAGAAATTGGTGAAAATTTTGGATTAACACGTGAGCGTGTTCGCCAAATCAAGGAAAAAGCAATCAGAAGATTAAGACATACTTCAAGAAGTAAATTGTTGAAATCATATTTGGGATAAATATAATTAGACATTAAGATTTATAAGAAAACCATCCGGTTTAGGATGGTTTTTTCATTACCTGGATTTATGGGATTTACCTGTCGTAGGCAAGGAGACATGACAGGCAGGCTTAAAATTACTTACTTAAATTTGATTTTATCCTATTAATTACATAATTTGAACTAATTTAAACATAAAGCTGAGTCTAATAAAACAAATATGAACAAATTATCATACATTCTCTTTTCCATATTATTATTTATTTCTTTTAATCAATTACACGCTCAGCAACTTACCCAACAAGGCAATCCCTATATTCAAAATTATAACGATGCAGATTACAACACGCCTGAAAATCAAACCTGGGCAATAATACAAGACCATCGGGGAGTAATGTATTTTGGTAATAACAACGGTGTATTGGAATTTGACGGAACCAACTGGCGACTTATTGAAATATCAAACAAATCAGCAGTTCGTTCATTAGCAATTGACAGTACAGGCAGGATATTTATTGGCGCTGTTGGTGAATTTGGCTATTTACAAGCCGATAGCACAGGTACAATGCAATACATTTCACTCCTTGAAAAAATACCTGAAGAAGAACAGAATTTCATGGATGTATGGGAGATTTTTATTATTAATGAAAGTGTTATTGTAAAAACTTCCGGCAAAATTTTCTTAATAAAAGAAAATAAAACAATAGTATTCAAGTCGAAAAATGGTTTTCATGTTTCATTTTTTGTAAACAATGAATTTTTTGTGAAAGAGCGGGAAAAAGGATTGTTAAAACTAGTTGATGACAGCCTGCAATTAGTACCAAATAGCGATCAATTTACAAATAACCCTCTTCATATAATGCTTCCTTACGAAGAAGATAAAATCATAATAGCTACCCGCGAACGTGGTATATTTATCTACAATCCAAACAAAAAAAACGTTAAGTTCTCAAAACCCGTGGGATTTAAGGAAGTAGATAATTTCCTTATAAAAAACCAGGTATACTATGGTGCAAAACTAAACAATGAACAATTCATTTTAGGAACATCACAAAACGGGTTAATAATTATTGATAAATCAGGAAATATTCTACAACATTTTAACAAGGATATTGGTTTGCAGGATATTAAAACTTTGAGTGTTTATGTTGATTCTCAAAAAAATATCTGGACAGGTTTAAATAATGGCATTTCATATATTGTAATGAACTCTCCTCTTACACTTTATAATGAAAAAGATGGTTTATTTGGTTCAGCTTACACGGCAACAATTCATAAAGGCCGGCTATATGCGGCAACTTCAGTCGGGCTTTTCATGAAAGATCCGCAAAACAACTTTTCTTTTATCAAAAATACAAAAGGACAAGGATGGCATTTAACTGAAATACAGGGAGAATTATTCTTTGGCCATGCAGAAGGTGTTTTTATAATTAGAGATAATGTTGCAAAAAAAATAGTAACAAATGTTAAAACTATATGGAACTTAAATAAATTAAAAAACAGGCCTTATATACTGGCTGGCCATAATAATGGCCTGTTACTTTTAGAATATAGAAAAGGAAATTGGCAACTAAAACACGAAATCAAAGGATTTAATGAATCGGCACACTATGTACAGGAAGATGATAATGGTAATATATGGATAAGTCATAGATTTAATGAAATTTGCCGACTCAAACTAAACCAAACTCTTGATAGTGTGGTTAAATTGGATTTTTATAATTCAAACCATGGTTTACCCGCAAACACACATAATTTTGTTTTTAAGATTAAAACAGTAAATCAAAACACAAGAATCCTATTCGGTACTGAGAAAGGGATTTACAAATTCAACACGAAAACAAATCGCTTTGTTCCTGATGAAACATTCAATAAATTTTTTAATAAAGAAAAATTAATTGACAAATTTGTACAGGATGCTAATGGTAACATCTATTTCCAATATGGAGGTGAAAAAGGGGTGCTACTATTCCAGTCCGATAGCACATACGTATTAGAAAAAACACCATTTTTAAAATTCAAAGGTTTATATGTTGAAAATCTCTCCATAAGTGATACAAACAATATATTTTATTGTACCGAAAAAGGCCTTATACAATACAATCCGCAAATTTTACCCGGTTATGATGTACCATATCCAGTACTTATCAGGCAGGTATTTGTTAATGATTCACTTGTTTTTGGTGGAATAAATACTAAAAATCAAATTATAGAATTACCATACAAACAAAATACATTGCAATTTGCCTATTCTGCATTGTATTATGAAAGCCATCATAAAACTCGATATAGCTACTTCCTTGAAGGATTTGATCCGTCAGTTGGCGGATGGTCGGAATGGTCGTTAAAAACCGAAAAAGAATACACTAATTTACCCGAAGGAAATTACATATTTAAAGTAAAAGCAAAAAATATTTACGAAAAAGAAAGCACGATAGCACAATACCGCTTCGAAATTTTATCCCCCTGGTACAGTACCACAATAGCATACATTATTTATGGTATTAGTACACTTTTTTTAATCTGGCTTATTGTTAAGCTTTATACAATAAATCTGAAAAGGGAAAAAAATAATCTTGAAAAAGTTGTTAAAGAAAGAACTATTGAAATTTCCCAGCAAAAAGAAGAACTTATTGCACAGTCAGAATACGTAGCAAGTGTAAACAGAGAACTTGAGAAACTATCCTTAATTGCTCAGGAAACCGATAATGCTGTTATTTTGGCAAATCTCGATGGAAAAATCGAATGGGTTAACGAAGGCTTTTATAAATTGTATAAATATTCACTAAGCAGGTTTATTGATAAAAAAGGAAATAATATTTTTAAAACAAGTAGTAATCCCGATGTTAAAAACATTGTAGAGCGTTGTTTGAATCAAAAGGAAAGTATCACTTACGAAAATAACATAACGGATAAAACCGGTAAAACAATATGGATTCAAACCACATTAACTCCAATTATTAATAGTAATGGACAAGCTGAAAAACTTATAGCTATAGATACCGATATTACAAAACTAAAAAAAGCAGAAAATGAAATACTAAAGAAAAATGAAGAAATTCTGGCTCAGAACGAAGAAATTTTAACTCAAAAAGATGAACTGGAACTTCATCGGAATCAACTGGAAAAATTAGTAAAAAAACGTACTTCCGAACTTGAAAAAGCTAAAGTGAAAGCCGAAGAATCTGACCGCCTTAAATCTGCTTTTCTTGCAAACATGTCGCACGAAATACGCACACCGATGAATGCAATTATCGGGTTTTCAAATTTGTTAGATGACCCGGATATGCAGGATCCTGACAAAAAAGAATTAATATCTCTTATTACTTATAATAGTGATACTTTATTGCATCTTATTGATGATATTATTGATTTATCTAAAATTGAATCCAATCAATTAGTTATTGATAAAAAAGATTGCAATTTGAATAATATATTTAACGTACTTATTGATTTATTTAACGAAAATAAAAAATTAATATTTAAAGATAAGATTGAGCTAAAATACATTCCGGGCTCAGAAAATAAAGAATTTTCAATTTACACCGATCCCTTTCGTTTACAACAAATCATCTCAAACCTTATTGATAATGCCTTAAAATTTACCGAAAAAGGATCTGTTGAATTTGGATTTATACTCGAAAACAATTCTGAAAAACCAGTAATAAAATTTTATGTAAAAGACACAGGTATAGGATTAACTAAAGATCAACAAACAATTATATTCAGCAGATTTACTAAAGCAGAAAATGATAAAAGAAAACTATACCGCGGAGCAGGCCTCGGCTTAACTATCTCCAAAAACCTTGTTAATATGCTTGGTGGCGATATTTGGGTTGAGTCTGAACTAAATCATGGAACAATTTTTTATTTTACAATTCCTTATAAGAATGTATCAAAAGGAGAAATACCGCTTAAAGAAAAACCAAACCTGCAAGATGATTATAACTGGTACGGTAAGACTGTACTAATAGCTGAAGATGAACAAAGCAACTATCGGTATTTTGAAATGATATTATCCACAACACGGGCAAATATTAAACATGCAAAAAATGGAATTGATGCAGTCGAAATATGTAAAAACAATAAAATAGATTTAGTTTTAATGGATATTAAAATGCCTGATATGGATGGTCTGGAGGCAACTAAACAAATAAGAGAGTTTAAAAAGGAAATGCCAATTATTGCCCTTACAGCATTTGCAATGCAAAACGACGAAAAAATGAGCTTTGAAGCAGGGTGTAATGCATATATTTCTAAACCAGTCCGCAAACCGGAATTGTTAGGTATAATAAACAAATTTCTTACATAACAGTACAACGGACATTCCTGTCCGTTGAATTATTAAACCTGACAGAGTCTTTAAGGATCAGCAGAAAATTAGGGTGGAGTTATAAATATTTTCTATTTTTATTTTATGGAAATAAAATCAATATTGCAA
>JAUVUS010000233.1 GCA_030600865.1 Bacteroidales bacterium
ATCTTATTAACAGAACCCTGAAAAAAAGTCTGGAAGTAAGCGAAAAAATTTCAACGATCTATATTCCTTCTGCGGATCTTGTTCGTTAACTGTCTAATACAATAATTTCATCAAAAATGCTTATTAAAAATTGGGTATATATTGAGATACAGGCTGATACACCAGACAAAATAAAATTACGTGATTTGCAGCGCATTGAACTTCCTGATATTCATGAAAGAATTTTAAAATTATCGAATGAGTGGACTCCTGATGAACAGCAATCTTATGAACAAATTTATGTATCTATTAGTGATACTTTATTCCCAATGCATCAGGATATTATGAACAACTTAAGTACAATGGAAAGTTACGATGATTTCTTCTTACTTATGACTGAAGTTTATACAAAAGTTGAAGAAGGAGGCGATATTATTGTATTAAGTGATATTATAATAGAACGACTTGGTAACCTAATTGAACAACATGAAGCAAAGGTTATTGAAGCAAGACAACAAATGGAAGACTCATTTGCTAATCTTGAAAATTTTATATTCGTATCAGGAGTTGTTTTAGTATTGATTTCTATTGTTATTGCGTTATTCCTTGCACAAATGGTAATTAAACCTATAAAAAAGATTAAAAATATTCTTATCATGATGGGTGACGGTATAATGCCTAATAAACAAATTAAAGAAAGTAATGATGAGATTGGAGAAATGTCTGAAGCCCTGAATGCTTTGATTCGTGGATTAAAGGAGACTACAGATTTTTCAATTGAAATAGGTAAGAGAAATTTTGAGAGTCCGTTTGTACCCTTAAGTGAAGAAGATGATTTGGGAAATGCATTACTCGAAATGCGTACTAATCTTAAACATGCTACAGAAGAAGAAGAACGAAGGAAAAAAGAGGATGATCAACGAAATTGGGCATCGCAAGGAATTGCAAAGTTCAGTGATATTTTAAGACAAAACAACGATAATATTGAAAAGTTAACATATGATGTAATAAGTAATCTGGTAAAATATTGTGATGCCAACCAGGGTGGATTATTTATTGTTAATGATGATAATGAAAATGACCAATTCATTGAGATGAGTTCAGCATATGCATTTAATCGTAAAAAGTTTCTTGAAAAGCGAATAGAAAAAGGTGTTGGCTTAATTGGCAGAGCAGTACAAGAAAGTGAAACCATTTATATCACCGATATTCCAGATAATTATATCACAATTTCATCAGGACTTGGCGATGATAATCCTAAAAGTATAGTGATAGTACCTTTAGTTGTAAATGATAATGTTTATGGTGTTATTGAGATGGCTTCTTTTAGGGAGTTTGAAAAGTATCAAATAGAATTTGTTGAAAAGATTGGCGAAAATATAGCCTCTACTTTATCTTCAGTTAAAGTTAATATACGAACAACAGAGTTGTTAGAAACAACAAAACAACAGGCCGAAGAAATGAGAGCTCAGGAAGAAGAGATGCGTCAGAATATGGAGGAACTTCAGGCTACACAGGAGGAATCAGCCAGGCGCGAATCAGAACTTGAGAAACAGGTAGAAGAATACGAAAGATTAAAGAAACAACAAGAATCATTTATTAAAAAACTTGATGGTAGTTTTACAGGCGGACTTGTTTCGGCTTTAGATGATGATGATGAAGAGGAGGAGGAAAAGGATAATAGCACAAAAAAAGGGAAAAAGAAAAAATAACTTTATAATTTATTTACAGCTTTTTCAAGATTAATCAAGGCATTTAAAAGTGTCTGTTTTGGACATGCAATATTCATACGCATGTAACCTTCACCTCCCGTTCCAAACATTCGGCCATCGTTAAAACCCAAACCAGCATCTTTAATCATAAATTCTTTTAAATCCTTTTCCTTCAAGTTTAGTTCAGAACAGTCAAGCCAAACCAAGTAAGTACCTTCAGGTCGAATCATTTTTATCTGAGGTATCTTTTCATTTAAAAATTCCTGCGTAAAATCAAGATTTACGGAAATATAATCCATTAACTGATCCAGCCATTCATCACCATAATTATATGCAGCTTCAGATGCTACAGTGCCAAACACATTACCCAAACCCACATGAATTGCATCTAAAACTTTATCATATTTATCTTTTAATTCTTTATTCGATGCAATAACAGAAGATGTGGATAAAGCAGCCATATTGAACGTTTTACTTGGTGCAATAAAAGTAACTGTACTATCTGCTATATTTTTTGATATAGAAGCCAACGGGGTGAACTTAAAATCTTTAAACACCAAATCAGCATGGATTTCATCAGACATTATTAGCACATTATTTTCCAGGCACATCTCTCCTAATCTCTTTAGTTCATCTTTAGTCCAAACAGAACCTCCGGGGTTATGAGGATTCGAAAGAATCAACATTTTGGCATCTGCTAATTTTTTTTCAAGATCATTAAAGTCAAAACAATATCTCCCATTTTTTAATTTTAACGGATTTTCGATAATTGCTCTATTGTTGTTTTTTATTGCCGAAAAGAAAGGGAAATAAACCGGCGGCTGAATAATAATTTTATCATTTGGTTCAGTAAATGCTAAAATAGCCATGTTTACTGCAGGCACAATGCCGGGACTAAATGAAATCCAATCTTTAGATATTTCCCAATTATGTCGTCGTTTTAACCAGTTTACTATTGACAGAAAATACGATTCAGGCCTGAAACTATAACCAAACACTTCATCATTTGCACGATCTTTAATTGCTTTAATGATAAAATCAGGTGTTTTGAAATCCATATCTGCTACCCACATTGGGATTACATCTTCTTTCTCGAATATATCTTTTCGCAAATCATACTTTACAGAGGCAGTGTTTTCTCTGTTTATAATTTCATCAAAATTATACTTCATACTATTTGGCTTTTTGTTTTTATATATTGGCTGTTAGGTCCATATTTGTTTATACTTTTTTAAACCGAGCAATTCTCAATTATTTAGAATATCCTACAGATTGACTATAAATTACTTCATAATTTTCAGGTAAATTTAATTCCTTTGCAATTTTTTCTTTATTTATCCATGCCCTGAAAACAGAAATTAAACCTTCCGATGCACAATACAAATAAACATTTTGACCAATAAATCCACAATGTGTTGCCGCAGTCATTCGCTTTACTTCTATTGAAGCTTTACCCAACTTTTTAAAATCTGACACATAGATTAAATTTACGGCAGCCTCTTTCACAAAATTCTGTTTTCCTGCGACTGATCTCATATCCACATCTGACAACTTTTCTAAAGCATGTTCTTCAGGCTTATATAGAAATATACCATTTTTAGTAGTCAGGTAAATTTCAATATCTTGATTATTATGAGAGCTTGGGGCAGTTCGTTTATTTATTTCTTTCCTGTTTATACCAAATGCTGCCCATAACAAATTAGATAATTGCTGATCGGTTAATTCTTTTTCGATAAAATCACGACTTGAACTTCGTTCATTTAATGCCTGCATTAAAGGTTTGCCCCCAGTTTTATCAGGCTCGGGAAGTTTAATCAGGTTCTGTGCAAATACATTATTAATTGTAAATACAATTATAAATGTCAAGGTTAATTTAATAAATTTCATACGTTTCTAATTTATATATTGCTAAATACTTTATTAATTTACATTTTATAAAAGTGATACTTTACCGCACTTTTCCGTATGGAACATCCATGACATTATCATACCTTCTAGTGAACTGAAAGTGCTTGGATGTTTCATATTCTTATTTTTGGTTAAGTTTTTCCATAAATTTCTTAGAGTTAATAATGTAACGAGTGTGTGTTCCTTCACCAATTTTTCCTTCTTCATCGCTTGCTTCTAATTTAAAAACAAGTTTTTTGCCATCAACTTCAATTAAAATAGCCGTACATTCAACTTGCATTCCAACAGGTGTTGGTTTTAAATGCCTGACATTTATCTCAAAACCCACGGTGTTATGCTCATCGCCTAAATAAGATGAAACAGTATTTAAGGCTGCATTTTCCATTAATGCAATCATGGCCGGTGTTGCAAAAACCTCAACTAATCCTGAACCATATTTTGCAGCAGTATCTTTATACTCTACTTTTTGTTTTGCTGTATAAGTTATCCCAATTTTTAAATCGAATTCCATAATTATCTCAAATTGTTTTTACTGACAATAAAGATAAGTATTTTCTGTCTCACAGAAATAAAAAAAGGGCATCGAAAAATTAATCAATACCCTTGCAATTATTTATTATTTTAATTTATTCTTTCAGTTTTTCCACCATAGCTTTAGCTATAGTTCCACAACGATCAAAGGCTTCATTTCCGGGAATACCTTTTGTATCAACAGGGTCAGAAACTAATTCCCATTGGATGGTTTCGTTAAATTTATGCAAAGCTTTTACTCCGCCGCCATTCCAGCTGTACGACCCGAACAATCCTAACAAATGGCCCTTAACTCCCATGTGCTCCAAGGTACGAGTTAAATTTTCCATGGTAGGCAACATTCCCGAATTATATGCACAGCTTCCCAAAATAACTCCTTTATATCGCCAAATATCATTAATTAAATATGAAATGTGCGTTTTTGAAGCATCATGAATCCTGATTTTTTTAATTCCCTGTTCAGAAAGTTTACGTGCAATGCTATCAGCTAACTTTGCTGTGTTTCCGTACATTGAGCCATAAATAATTACAACACCTTTTTCGGTTTCAAACTTACTCCACTTATCGTATAAAGAAAGTACCTTATTTACATCAGTTCTCCAAATTGGACCATGAGTTGAACAAACATATTTAATATCTATTCCCTCGAGCTTTTTAAAAGCTTTCTGAACCATATTGCTGTATTTTCCAACAATATTAGAATAATATCGACGCATTTCATCTTTGTAATATTCTTCAAATTCAATTTCATCATCAAATATTCCACCATCTAAAGCACCAAAGCTGCCAAATGCATCACCTGAGAATAAAATCTTTTCTGTTAAGTCATAAGTCATCATGGTTTCAGGCCAATGAACCCAAGGTGTCATAACAAATTTCAAATTATGATATCCAAGATTTAACTCATCAC